>JAPOLP010000065.1 GCA_029977045.1 Planctomycetota bacterium | reverse complement strand
CTCGGCACGGGGTTCGTCGTTTCCGAGGACGGGCTGATCGCGACGAATATGCATGTCATCGGCGAGGCTCGCCCAATCACGGTTAAGTTCGCCAACGGCGAGAAGCACGACGTCGTTTCAGTGCACGCGACTGAACGGCCAATGGATCTCGCTCTGATCCGGATCGAGAAGAAGGGGCTCAAGCCATTGGAACTGGGCGATTCGTCGACGCTGCAGCCGGGGACTGAAGTGGTCGCGGTCGGTAACCCGCAGGGGCTGCGGCACAGTGTGGTTTCCGGCGTTGTCTCCGAGCAGCGGGAAGTTGACGGCAAGCCGATGCTGCAACTGGCGATGCCGATCGAACGAGGCAACAGCGGCGGCCCGGTGCTCGACATGCAGGGCCGAGTGCATGGCATTATCACGCTGAAGTCGGCGGTGACTCGGAACCTCGGTTTCGCGGTCGTGATCAACGCGCTCAAGCCGCTGCTGGAGAAGCCGAATCCGATTCCAATCTCGCAGTGGAAGACGATCGGGGCGCTGCGCGAGCGTGACTGGACTCCACTGTTCGGAGCGAACTGGCGGCAGCGAGCCGGGCGGATTCTGGTCGACGATCCCGGCAGCAGTTTCGGCGGACGGTCGCTGTGCCTGTCGACGCAGGACGTTCCGGATAAGCCGTTCGAGATCGCGGTTGAAGTGAAGTTCACTCCCGAAGAAGGCGCTGCCGGCCTCGTGTTCCACTCGGACGGACTCGATCGGCACTACGGGTTTTATCCGAGCAGTGGCAAACTGCGGCTGACGCGGTTCAACGGTCCGTCCGTCTATACCTGGAAGGTGCTCGACGAGCGGGCGCATAAGGCCTACCGGCCCGGCGAGTGGAATCTGCTGAAGGTGCGAGTCGACGCCGAGCGGATTCAGTGCTTCGTCAATGACGACCTGGTCACCGAAACAACCGACCGCGTGCTTGCCAGCGGTTCGGTTGGGCTTGCGAAGTTTCGTTCGACCGAGGCCGAGTTCCGAAACTTCCGCGTGGCGACTTCGATTCCGTCGCAGCAGCCCGACACCGAGCTGCTGGTGAAGGTCGCGGACGTCGGTCTGTCGCTGCCACTCGACACTCCGCCGCCGCAGTCTGCCGTCGACCAGTTGCTGCCGAACGCCGCCGTCGCGACGACTGCTCTGGAGCAGGAAGCCCGGAAGCTCGAACAGCGGGCTCGTCGCCTGCGGGAGCTGGCCTCCGAGGTTCATGCTCAGAAGACGCAGCAGGAACTCGCCGACCTGTTCAAGTCGGAGTCCGGCGACGTTGATCTGCTGCGAGCGGCGTTGCTGCTGGCTCGACTGGACAACCCGGAAGTCGACGTCGACGGGTATGTCCGCGAGGTCGAACTGATGGTCGAGGACATTCAGCAGACTCTGCCGGAGAACGCGACGGACGACGACAGGCTGACGGCGCTCAACAGGTACCTGTTCGAGCAGGCCGGTTTCCACGGCAGCCGGACGGAGTACTACAACAAGTCGAACAGCTACCTGAACGAGGTCTTCGACGACCGCGAGGGCCTGCCGATCACGCTCTCGGTTCTGTACATCGAAATCGCTCGGCGGGTTGGTCTGACGGTTCACGGAGTCGGACTTCCTGGCCACTTCGCGGTCCGGGTCGCGAAAGCGGACGAGCCCGGTCAGGTGATTGACGTGTTCGACAACGCGCGCGTGATGACCAGCGACGATATTCTCAAGCAGGTGCGACAGTACTTCCCTGTCGAAAACGACGAGCGGATCGCCAGCCTGACAAAAGACTTTCTGAAACCGGCGGACGCCCGCAGCATTCTCGTACGGATGCTCGCCAACCTGCGCGGCGCTGTTGAAGACGAGAACGATGTCGAAGCTTCCCTGCGCTACGTAACGACTGCGCTGGCGATCGATCCGAATGACCTCGAAAGCCGAGCCCGACGGATTCAGCTTCGCGGGACGACCGGTCGTCTGGCCGGAGCGATCGAGGACATCGACTGGATGCTCGAGAAACGGCCGGACGGTCTGGATGTCGGACGCGTACTGCAGTTGCGAGCGGATCTGGAAGCCCGGCTGCAATCAGTCGAAGCGAACTGAGAGAATCCGGACTCGACGTAAGGAGACGTTGTGATTTCGCCGCAGTCAGTTTTGTCGCTCAACCTGCTGACGGTCGCCGTGTCGGACGATCTCCTGGCGCGGTTGTCATTGCCAGAAGCCAATCACCGTGACGTGAGCGATCTGGAGGCAGCGGTCGAACTGCTGACCGGCAGTGCCTGGTTTCCCGATCTCGTAGTCGTGTACCAGGGAATCCCGGACCAGTTCGCAGCCAGCGATGTCGAAGCTTTCGTCGGTCAGATCCCGCTGGCACGCTGCGTCGTCGTCTTCGGGCCGTGGTGCGAATCGATTGGTCGAACTAAACAGGTCTGGCCGATCGGCTGGTGCGTCCCGCTGCAACACACAGAAACGCGACTGCGGCAGGAACTCGTTGCCTGGCAGAACGATGAACCGCCGCTGCCGCCAACCGCCTCCCGCGACGAAGCGTTTGTCAGTTCAGTGGTGCAGACGCTGACGAACTCGGAAGAAGTCCTCAGCGGTCGAAGCGTTCGCATCGAGTCTCTCGACCGCCCGTTCGGACGGTTCTTGACGGAAGCCGTTCAGGCACTCGGAGCACGGCTCGCGGAGGATGACGAGCCGGCAGACATCGAGATACTTGCGACGACGCTGATTGACGGATCCGTTCTGAGTCACGTGGCTCAATGCCGCGCGGCCAATCCAGCAGCAAGGCTGCTCGTCGTCACCGAGATGGCGACACCAACAGACGTCGCGAAACTGGTCGCCGCTGGTGGTGACGCGGTCCTTAGCCAACTGCGGGTCGTCGAACAGTTGCAGGACATGTTTTGTTCAAAATAGCCGTACCGGTTCCTCACCGGTTGCAGGTGTTTTCGCAGGACACCCGGCATCGGTGATCTGGAATGTCCTCCCGAACCACCGAACGTCAGCGTGATTTCTGCGGGAACGTCTGATCCAGAAGACGCCGTGCTGACTCGAATGCAGCTTTGTCGGGAGGGCTGTTAACGACGTTGTGGTTTTCGTCGGGGTCGATTTTGTGGTCGTACAGTTCTGAAGCGACGACGTTGCCGGACGCGGTCTCTCGCCATTCGGTGTAGCGATAGAGGTCGGTGCGGACGGAGACGCCCATGACTTCAGGCTTGCCTTTGTAGTAGGCCGGACGCGGGTGCTGGGTCCATGCGGCGGGTTTGACCGACGCCTTCGGATCGCGAAGTACCGGAGCGAGGCTTGTGCCTTCGGTGCCAGTTGGTTGCGGCAGGTCGCAAAGGTCGGACAGCGTTGGGTACAGATCGAGCAGCTCAGCGAACGAGTCAGTCTTTCGCCCAGCGGACTCGCAGTTCGGTGGGACGATGATCAGAGGGACTCGAGCATCGAGTTCAAAGTTTGACGTCTTGCACCACAGGCCGTGCTCGCCGAGATGGAAGCCGTGGTCAGACCAGAAGACGACGACCGTGTTGTCCGTCAGCTTTTGCCGGTCGAGTTCGTCGAGCAGTTTGCCGACCTGAGCGTCGAGGAAGCTGATACCAGCCAGGTAGCCTCGCAGCAGTTCGAGATTCCACTCGCGTTTCAGGTCGATCCGGCCCGCGCCTTCGCTGAGCAGTTCGCGACTGTTGTGCAGCGCGACTGGTGGGCAGTTCTCCGGCGGCTGATCGTTCTTTGCCGGTGAAAAGTCAGCGGGGTCGTACAGCTCCCAGTACTTCTTCGGCGGGTTGAACGGCAGATGCGGTTTCCAGAAACCGACGGCCAGGAAGAACGGCTGATCGGAGTCGGCCCGCTGCTGGAGTGCCTCGACGGCCAGCTTCGAGATGCGGCCATCGAAGTACGCTTCGTCGGGGACGTCGAGCATCTCGGTGCGCCAGCGGTTTTCGGTCCGCGGGAAGATCGCGAAGTTCTGCGGCAGATCACCGTCGACCTGTGGCCGGTCGGCGTAGTGCGTGTTGAAGTGCAGCTTCGCGGGAACGCTCCACGATGGCGGGTCGCCTTCGGTTTCCGTCCGCCAGTTGTGGTAGATCTTGCCGATGTTTTGTGTGAAGTAGCCGTTCTGTTTGAAGTGCTGTGGCAGTGTGACGATGTCCGGAAACGCGTCGCGGAAGTGCTTCGTCAGGTTCCACAGAGCCAGTGTGTCGGGTCGGCGACCCGTCATCAGTGATGCTCGCGATGGATTGCATAACGCCTGCTGGCAGTAAGCTCGATTGAATGTGACGCCTCGTTTTGCCAGCCGATCGAAGTTTGGCGTCTTTGCGAGCGGGTGCCCGTAAATCGAGAGGTCATTCCGCAGGTCATCAGCGGCGATGAACAGCACGTTGAGGCGATCGGTGGCAGACGCTGGCACTGAAATGAGCGGCGTGAGACAGAGAAGAAAAGCAAGCACTCGGATCGTCATTGTGGCTGGCCTCGGCTGAGTATCCTGAATCATCGCGGCGTGAGCAGCCTGCTTCTGAGAGTCACACCCGCAATCAGAGTTGTAGCGAAAGTCGCGCAGACTTTCGGCCTGCCGGAGTGACCGAAACTCTCTGCGAGTTTCGCTACACGACGTGGTCGCGGGACGAACCAGCTATTCCCGCTCAGCGGGATTGTTCAATGGTCCGGCGTTACGGCGGACCTCGAGGAACGGGCGGTTTCCGTTCTGCAGGAAGCCCGGTCGCGCGTTCATTCTTGTCGGCAGCATCCGGCGAATCTCGCGAACGTCCTGGGCGAGTTCCGGGAACTGGCGGTCGAGCCACAGTTCGTCAAGCCGCCGCGCGAACTGCTCCTCGGGCAGTTCTTCGAGCGTCTTCCGCTGGTCTTCCGGAAGATCGAGATACAGAGCCAGAAGCATGTCGTCGTTTGGCCTGAGTTGCTGCATGACGATCTGTAGTTCGCGATAGAACCCGCTGATGACAATCTGGGAGAGTGAGCGTTGCTGTTCGATTTCCTCCTGGTTTTCGATTTCCTCTCGACGGTCTCGTTCCGGCAGTGCTTCGATGAGCTTTTCACGCAGTGCTGTCTGGAACATCCCCCGTCCTCGTTCGAATGGCCGGGCTGGTACGTTGTCGGGGTTGTTTGAACGGCGTACGCGGAGCAGCAATTCTGCGAGCACCGACGCATGGTGCTTCAGCCTCCCTTGCAGCGTCGTGTCCTCGGGCAGGTCCGGCATGTCGAGATGCCTGGCAATGACTGTCATTAACGCGCTGAACTCTGCCGCCGCCGTTGGCAGGCGGAAGTTGCGGTTCGGAAACGGTTCACCGGATCGGACTGGCGGTTCGCCCGGAGTGTCCTCGATCGTTGACGCATTGATGACCTGTCGCACGAGCGCGAGGCGGGCCTCGGGGTCAGTCGCCTGGAGAATGTTCTCGCGGTCCTCGAATGGCAGGCCCGCCAGCCACTGATGCCAGGCGGTCAGGGTTGCGGCGAGTTCCGGATCCTTTTCGACATCGCCGTGCAGTGATTGGACGTCGCGTCGCTGCTGCGGCGTCAGCTTGCGGTATTCCTCGAAATTGAATTCGACCCGCTGCCGTTCGGAACGCGACATTGCGGAAATCCGCTCGCGATTGGCACGCATCGTTGCGGATTCGGCTTTGTCAACTTCCGCCGGAACTATGGCGAGGACCAGCAGGCTGCCTGCAATCAGCCAGCCATGCTCGAACACCCACGCGAACCGGCGACGCGTTTCGAGAACTGCTTCGTCAGTTGCCGTCTGAGTTGTCTGCGTCTGCGTTGCCATTGAGCAATCTGCTGTCGTTTAACGCTTCGAGAAATTCCAGACTGCCGGCCTCGCGATACTGATCGAGCCGTTCGATGACCGGCAGGTCGTTCAACAGTTGGTCCATCGGGCCGGTGTCGCGCCGGAACGCTCCGTTAAAGCCCGCCGATCCGACGATGATGAGTCCCAGAAACGCGGCGAACCGGAGTGCGATCTTGCGAGCCCGCGTCTTCCAGTGATGTCCCTGGTCAGTGGCGAGCGGTCGGGTATCCGCTTCGTCGGCTTCCGCTTGAGCCCGCTGGGTCTGAATCGCTGAGAGCGTGCGTTCCGTGAAGTTTGCCGACCGCTTCGGCTCGGGAAGCATGTCGAGCAGTTCCCAGACGCGAGTCAGCTTCTCGACGTCCTGCCGGATCGACGCCTGATCTGTCAGCGTTTCCTCAACGCGCGACGCTTCGTCGTCGTTGAGTTCGCCGTCGAGATACGCGACGAGGTCTTCGGTCTGTTGTGAATCGGAAGTGCTCATTGACGTGTCACGAATTCGATCACAGATAAGGTTCGAGTTGGACGCGGAGGTTTTCGCGGGCTCGCGTCAGCAATGATTTGACCGCTGGCACGGTGAGGTCCATTGCCGCCGCGATATCGACGTAACTCATGTGCTCAAACTTGTTGAGCAGGACGGCCATCTTCTGCCGGTCGTTGAGGGATTCGAGGGCGTCGCGGACGACCTCCCGCATCTCCTGCCTGTCGAACTGGCGGCCCGGCATGAGGGCGGACTTCTCGGTCGCAAGTGCTTCTTCCGGACGCGGTCCCAACGGACCGGATTCGGTTGTCTTCAGGTGGACTTCCTTGCGACGAGCCACTGATCGGCGGCGATTGCTGGCAAGGTTGTTGGCGATGCGGAACAGCCAGGTCGCGAACTTCGCGGTTGGCTGGTAGCGGGCACGAGCCCGGTAAACACGCAGAAAGACTTCCTGAGCAAGGTCCTCGGCGGCGTCTGGTTCACGCATGACATGCGAGAAAATGCCGATCAGTCGGTCCTGGTAAGCCTCGACCAGTTCTCCGAATGCCGCATCGTCTCCGTCGCGGACGCGCAGCATTCGCTGCACATCCGGGTCACGGAGCCAGGCGTTTCGTTCGGATTCAGTGGCCACAGCGGCAGGCATTCACGGCTCTGTCTGGCGATTCTGTACGGTGATCTCCGCATTGAACCGGGGAGCGACGAAAAAGTTTCGACAGGCCGGGCAGTGTACAGGGCGAAGGTTCGGATGCGACAGAATCGGCGCGATCGAACTGGCCGATCGCGCATGACAAAGCCGACCGGCAACAGGTGCCCGTCGGCAGTGTCTCCTTCTGATTCCCGTGGTCGCCGGAGCCTCGTTGTCTGGCTGTGGCGATCAGCAACGCTGGCTGGCAGCGATCTCAGCGATAGGTCGGCAGAGATTCGAGTGCCATAGTCGGGTAGACCGGCTGCGGGTAGGCAACCGTATTTGTGTAGACCGGCTGAGTTGCGACGGGGTAGCCAGACTGAATTGTTTCAAATCCCGTCGTCTGAAAGCCGGTCGGAGCGACGCTCGGATATCCGCCGCCCGGAGCGCACTGGCCGTTTGGACAGCCGCCGCCATATGGCGAGCAGCCGGTTCCGCAGCCCCAGTAGCCGGGCCAGCAGCAGCCGCTCAGGAACGAGATTGCGCACACACTCAGTGCTGAAAGAGCCAGGCGTTTCATGGGATTCCTTTCCGGATCGAGACGTGACTGCAGCCGCCGGGCCTTCGATGACGTCGAAAGAGACCGTGCGTCGCAAGCAGTACCTGTGAGGGGGGATGAGAGCAGCCCTGCGGCTGACAGCTCAGGAGACTGTTTCGTCGCTGCGGGGCACTGCGAGCGACAGAACAGCAAAGATGACCGGGTGTGACTTCAGAGATGAAAAAGTCGGACAAGGGGGTCCAACCGAGAGGAAGAGGGAACGTACGGTGAGGCGAAAAACTGGTCAAGACGGGTTTTCTGTCAGCTGGCGTTTGTGAAAAAAGCAGGTCGAACCTGGAAATGTGACTCCCGGCAGCCAGTCGCGCGGAATGTGGATTCTGCGCGAGGTTCCGGCTGAAACGCCTGGATCGGTCTCGTGCGGGATTCGCTTCGGTGGTGCTTTACCTTCGTGGACGCCAGCTTGCCAGTTCACGTTTTCCGACGAATGTTTGGCCAGATGTGTCAGCGGTCGGGCATCGCTGGCCGGTGGTTCTCGCGAGGGGAATCGCCGTTGCGGCAATCGCCGTCGCATTGGTTTTGTGAGATACAACGGGAGTCATCCTGTGCGTTCTATTTGGGGCATTGTCTGCGCGATTCTTGTGGCAACTGCAGCGGGATGCGGCGGCAGTACAATCGCGGAAACTGTTTCCCCCGCAGGTACAGAGGGCTCTGCCGACTTTCAACGTGGGGCTGCCGCGGCGGATGGAAATCTTGCTTCGGAAGCGACCGATGGCTTCGAAAGCAATTCTGTTGGTGACTTCCTGGAGTCGCCCGCTGTTGAACCTTCAGTGAGTTCGGGCGCGGATGTGTTGTCAGCTGGAACTGAGGCGATGGCCGAAGGTGCGTCACCAGTGGCAGAGCCATCGGGAAGTGGGGCGACTGCCGACTCAACAGACGCGGCGGATGAGGCCCAGGAGCTGGAAGTTCGGCTGCATTCGCAGTCAGTGCTCGATGGTGCCGTGGTGCTCGACGTGCCGGTCGATTTTCGTCCGATGTCGCAGGCTCAGCGGGAGAAGCGCTACGCAGCCGGGCAGCGTCCGTCTGTGGTGCTGGCCAACTCGGCTGGCGACGTGAACATCGCGTTCAACCTGACGCCGAACGAGATGACGCTCGATCAGCTTTCGGACTTTCAACGTCAGATGGCGGCTCTGTTCCGCGGACAGGTCGACGACGGCAATTGGATCGGAAGTTCGACGACTCAAATCTGCGGCCTCGACTGGTTCACGATTGAAATGCGGACCGAAGCGTTCGGCACAAAGGTCTGGAATCTGATCGCAGGGACGAGCTGCAACGGTCGATTGCTGCTGATCTCGTTCAACGCGACGACGGAGCAGGAAGACGACTGGAAGGGGCCGTGTCGAAAGATGCTGGAGTCCGCGAAACTCGTTGCCGAACCGCTCAGCCAGCCGCAGATTTCGGCGGCAAGGTAGCTGGCTCGTCTGATGCAGACAGACGCTTCATTGGCCATCGTTGCGTCTGTCACGTCTGGACGAGCCCGGAGACCCAGGCGCTGTATGCGCCGCTGACGACTACGGGGATCCAGGCGGCCATGTCGAATGAGACGCCGCCGAGTCGTTCGAGATAAATCGACGACTGAGTGAGCAGGAACAGAGTGCCGAGCACGCCGGTGCAGGTGGCCATGTTCATCAGCAGGCTGCGGCTTTCGCGTCGCAGGGTCAGTGGGATCGTGACCAGGACTGAGATCAGGATCAGCAGTGGCTTTGTCAGTCGCTCGTGCAGGTGTTTCTTCTGGCTGCGGATCGAAGCTCGCCCCAGCACAGGGTTCTGGATTCGGCGAACGAGCGACGCTGTCGACAGGTACTTGTAGCTGGCCGATCGATTGTAAAGCTGATCGACGGTCACATCTGTCGCCACGAAAACGTCCTTCCCGTCTGGTGAGCTGAAGACGCACTGCCGTCCGTCGTCAGTCAGGGAAAGGCTTTCAAAGGATGGCTCGACGTCCTTGAGCAGCCAGCCGGCAGGACGCTTTTCTCCCGCAGCTACCTGAATCGCCGAGCGGGATCGCAGCGTTGTGGGTTCGCTGACCAGGGCCGGGACGGGCAGCAGGAACTCGGCGTTGTGAATCTCACGTCCGTCGAGCAGCAGCTGGCTGCCGGTGATCTGAATGTTGCGGACCAGGTCGCGCGTCGTTTGGACGTCGAGTGCCGTCTGATGGGTGCCTCTGGGGGCCTGCAACCGGTCTGCCAGCCGAGGGATGACCAGTTCCTGATTGACGGTCAACGCCAGGATGACGCCCATCGACCCCACGAGAACCGGGACGGCCAGTCGCCAGGTGGGAATGCCGGCGGACAGGACCGGGTAGAGTTCGCTTTGCCGCTGCAGCAGTGCGAAGACAGCCATCACGGCGAGAACGATGAGGATCGCGCCGACGAGGTCAAAGAAGGCGAACGCGTGAACGAAGTAGTGCTCGGCCATGCTCAACAGCATGCCAAAGTTACCGCTGCTGCCTGCACGTTCCTGGAAATCGTCGGCGTTGCTGAAGGCATCAAAAACGATGTACAGCCCGTATGTCGCGACGAAACCGATCGCGAAGACATACAGAAATCGTTTCAGCAGATAGCGGTCAAACAGCGTCACGTCGGCAGTCGTCCTGACTTTTCCGTCTGATTTTTTCGCCGGGCGGCGCGCGAAGAATCCGTCTCGAACTCCGGGCCGACCGTCTTGCGGCAAGCCGGGCGGGAATTACAAGCGAGCTTTGGCGTTGCGGTCAATACTGGTCGCCGCTCGCCGGGTTGCGGCCAGCCTGTCAGTCGCGTCGGTAGCCTACTCGTTGTCGAGCAGTTCCCAGTCTGTCGGCGGAACGAAACTCGTCGGTACGTGGCGGACGAACTTTCCGCCGCTGACGTAGTGGCCCTCGCGCGAATAGCGGCACCAGGTCAGTCGGCAGACGATTGATTCCACACCGCAGGCTGTTCGCATCGAGACAGTCGCGTATCGAAATGGAAGCGGCTGGCCGTGCATAAAGGAGAGGCCGTCGACCGAGATGTCACGTCCCTGGACGACAATCGGGGCGGCGGCTGGACGGAACTCGTTGTCGAGTCCGGTCAGGCAGATCGACTGCTGCAGCGGGACTCGATGTGATCGGCGACCGTGAACGGTGGATGCTGACTGATGCCAGCTCGCCGTCAGGCCGACGCTGCCGTCCGTCGACAGAGATTGCAGACGGGCAAGCTGTTCGAGGCCGCTGAATGCGTCATCGAATGTGAGAGTCGGTGATTCGGGACAGTGAGACATGGGGACCTCGACGCGAGAACGCGGATCGGTGACTTCGCCGATCGAACTCAGTGACGATGGTTCGTGTTTTTCGAAAAGGGTTCACGTCGTCAGGTCCATGACGCGTCTGAGGGTTGCAGGCAAAGATGCGGTACGGAATTCAGTGGTCAAGTGGAATGCTGTAGTTGCGGGTAACGCTTCGCATGAACGCCAGAGAGTGTCGTTTGCCTCCCTGCGATGACCTGACAAACCGCCGACGTGGTGAGGCGATCGAGCATCATGTTGAGATTCGGCAACGTTTCCTCGCGGATTTCTGACGGCCAGCCTTACGTCGTAACTCGTTGAGCTGTCGTGACCTGCTGTGCCTGACGAGACGAAATGCAGGTTTCGGCGCAGCTCCTGCAAAGCCGAACGGCACGCGTTGGTGCGACACAGGATTGCTCCGAACGCGGTTCTCGTTCGTCTGCGTGGGAGTCGGTCATGGGCATTTCCGGAGTCGGTGGCGTTGGTGGAGCAGGGGGGGGCGGCGCGATCGCTCCTGCCGGTCTGACTGCGGGAGCGTCTGGAGCAGGCCAGGTTGCTGGAGCTTCGCCAGCCGCGAATTCTGGAGCAGCTCCCAACGCGCTCGACAGCCTGCCGCCGAACATGCAGTCGCTGGTCGACACGCTCAAGGACTTCAGCTCGGCTGAGATCCTGATCGCTCTGATGCTGGCTGCCGCTGCCGGGAAAGACGACGACGAAAATGGTGGCAGTGCGGCCGGAGCATTTCTGGCGGGACTGGCTCTTGCCGGTCAGCTCGGACAGTCCCCGCAGATCGACCTGAGCCTCGAAATTCCTCAGTTCGATGCTGCCGGAGCGGGCGGAGCTGGCCTGTCGCTCAATGTCACTGTCTGAGTCGCCGGGTTCAATCGCTGTCTTTCACTGAGAATCTCGATCGCTAGACTCCCGCCCGCTGACGGTCTTCGCGCGGCGCGAGGCCGGTCAGCATTCTTGACGAGTGAGTACCGGAGACCCCGATGGACTACCTGGCGAAGTTTGAAGAAGGCCTGCCCTACGATGCGTTTCTCGAACAGTTCGGGACTCCCGATCAGCAATCCCGCTGGGCGGCGGTTCTCGATCAGGTTCAGTTGTCCGACGCGCAGAGCGAACTGCTTGGCGGTTTCGTTCGCGAGATGAAGGTCTTTGTTCTCGCTGGTGCCTGGTGCGGCGACTGCGTCAATCAGTGCCCGATCTTTGAACGCTTTGCCCGCTGCAGCGACCGGATTCAGATTCGCTATTTCGACCGCGACGCGCATCCGGACCTGGCCGAGCAACTCTCAACCTGCGGCGGCCAGCGGGTTCCAGCCCTTCTCTTTCTCAGCGAAGACGGCCACGTCTGCGGTCGTTACGGCGACCGGACTCTGGCGAAGTACCGCGACATGGCCGCCACCCAGCTGGGAGCCGCCTGCCCGACCGGCATCGGTGGTCCTGACCAGTCACTGCTCGAACACGTCACGCAGGAATGGCTCAACGAGTTCGAACGAATCCAGCTAATGCTCCGCCTCTCCGGCCGCCTGCGACAAATCCACGGAGACTGAGCTTGGTCGTACTGCGGTGCCGCGACTCATCCAATGCACTTTGACTTTGCGATCGTGCCTCAGTGTTTTAAACCAGCTTCGTCTTCATGCTGACGAATTTCGCTGGTAGAGTGCCCTTCGCCGAGCAGAATTTGCTCCGTCGGAGGTGCCCGGAACTCAGAAGCCGACCGGAATGGTCTCAAGTTATGGATGAATCCCCGAAGCCTCGGCGTTGCGTGTTGTACGCTGCGTCGGCAGTGATCGCGGCCATCGTCTACGTGCTTAGCTACGCTCCATATCTGTGACTCCGTTATGGTGCAGAATTGCCGCCTTCTAAGGTCAACGGCGTGTTGTATGTATTCCACAACCGTGCATATACGAGTGAGACAGCTCACAGCGCTTACGCACCAGTCGAGTGGCTTGTCGACCACACTCCCGCAGAAAAATTCATGTTCTGGTGGGCTCGAACATGCGGAGCAGGCCATAAGTTTCGATTCGACGAACTCTGTCGTTACAGCGAACGAATCGAAAAGACTCATCCGGCGGCACACTGACAACAGCGAGGCTGACTGACTCGCAGGGAATGTCCAGAGGCCGCGAGCACTATCGCCTTGTCAACTCTATGGCGGTCCCCCTGAGACGCACCCTGTGCATGCTCAGCACTCCGATTCCTCGACTCAGAACAGCTCGCGAACCGGCTGTTTGCCGTTGTCGACGATCGTGAAGGGGCGGCCGGCGGGGCCGGGGAGGACGGTTTCGAGTTCGTAGCCCAGGCTGTGGAAGATCGTGGCGACGACGTCTCCCGGATCCGTCGGGCGTTCTGCGGGGACGCCACCAATCGGGTCGCTGGTGCCGGCGATGCGACCGCCCTGGGCTCCGCCGCCGGCGAAGTACGTCGTGTAGCACTGCGGCCAGTGGTCGCGTCCGCCGG
>JAPOLP010000542.1 GCA_029977045.1 Planctomycetota bacterium | reverse complement strand
GAACAGCAGTTGCAGATCGAACGCGAGCAGCTCGAAGACGAATTTGATCGGGCTCGAGCGGACCTGCGGCAGGAACTCGAAGACATTCGCCGCGAAGAGCTACGACTGTTGGCGGATGAACGCTCGGAAGCCGAGTCGCTCATTGAAGCAGCTCGCGAGCAGATCGAACATGAACGAGCGGCCTGGCGTGGAGAGCGTGGTGAGGAAGCGGCAATGCTCAAGCAGGCACTGCAGCAGCTCGAATCTGACCGCAAGGCGCTGGAAGACGAAATCGCGGATCTCGATACGCATCGCGAGCGAGTGGAGGTCAGTCTTGTCCAGCAGCGTGAAGCGTTCGAGCAGCAGATTGCTGCCGATCGTGAAGAGCACGCCCGCACGGTTGCTCGGTCGGAACGCGAGTTCTCGGATCGGCAGCAGATTCTCGAACAGCGGATCAATCAGCAGGAGATCGAACTGCGGGCTCGGCGGGAACGGCTCGAACACGAGATTCAGTCGATGCACGAACTGCATGAGCGACGGTTGGCTGAAGATCGCCGCGAATTCGAGGGGCAGTGCGAACGCCGCCGCGAGGATCTGGCGGTCGAGCTGGATGAGTATCGGGCAATGCGTGACGAGCTGGATAACGAACGGCGTGACTTTGAACATGAAGTTTCCCGCGTTCGCTCGCAGCTTGATCACGAACGGTCGGTTGTCCGAAACGGGCTCGACCAGATGGACGCTCAGTTGCAGTTGCTCGCGACGAGTCTCGGTGGCGGAATGCCGCGACGAGAGATGCCGGCAGTTGAGCATTCAGTGGCGCAGCAGCTCTCGAAGCGATCAACTCCGCCGGAGCAGCCAGGTGAAGTCGAGTTCCTCGACCATCTGCAGCAGCCGTCGATCGCGCACGCATCAGTTCCGCCGAAGCGGGCTGCCTCAGAGACGGTTGTTGATGAGTCGTTCGCAGCCGAAGAACCAGAATTCGAGACGGAAGCCCTGGATCAGCAGAGCGATCTGTCGCCAACCGAATGGCTGGGGATGACCGGCTCAGAGCTGGCAGACGAGGAAGCGGAGGCCTCAGTTGGGGAAGACGTTGTTGCAGAAGCAGATACGATCGCTGAGGTTGCCGAAGTCGAGAGCGTCAGCGAGGAGCTGGAAGTCGTGGCTGCGAATCGCAGTGACGAGGCCATCGAGGTCGAGGCGATCGGTATGGTCAGTGAGGACGACGTCGTCGACTCAGGTGAGGGCGAAGTTTCCGCGTTGAGTACCGATGCCGAAGTAGAGTCAGTTGACGAGGAAGGCGGCGTGTCCCTGCGTGTCGATGCGGCTCAGCCGAGTCCGCGGCGGCAATTGCTGGACCGGTATCGGTCACAGCTTGGCGACCTGCAGGCTCAGCTGGCTGAACTGTCGTCTCTGCGAAGTCTGGACAGCAGGGATGACGCTGCCGAAGAGTGTTTGGACGACTGATCAAGCGGAATGGCCACTGCGGCCGGGGGGAACGGCAGGTTGAAAACCTGCTCCACGCAGAACTGCATTGAAACGGGACGGGTCAGATCATGGGTTGGCGTCGTACTCTGTCGATTTACTGTCTTACGCTCGCGGCCCTGGTCGCAACGATTGCTCCGCTGACCGTGTCCGCAGACGAGGTCGACTCGGCTGCCGGGATTGCTGGGGTGAAAGCAGATCAATCGCAGCCAGCGGCCGGACGATCCGTGTGGCTGTCGAAGTGGGTCTTGTGGCCGCTGGGTGTTGCTGAGTTCTGGCTGGTCGGTTCGCTGTCGACCTGGGGCATCATGTCGTGGGTGGCTCCACTGAAGATTCGGCACGTCAGCGACTGTCTCAGTACGATTCGCGTTGGTGACTGGCAGCTCAACGATGGCACTCAGGTCACGCTGGCTCATCTTCTTCTGGTGAATGCCTTTGTCTCGAATGCCCGGGTTGTTGATGCCTGGATCAGTTCCCGGCAATCAGCACTCGCGGACTGGCACGCGATCGACTTTGACACTGTCGACGGTGTTGAGATCGAAGTTCGTGGCGATCGGTTTGCGGTCGAGGATGCAACTGCCTTCCGGAAGCATGTTTCGGGTGAACAGGCCTGTCTGGCTCTGTATGGCGAAAGTCGCCGCTGGGACGCTCGCGTGTTGAGCGGATTGCTGCGGCTGGCGATTCATCCGGAAGCGACGTCCCGGTTGCTCAGCCATCCCGTGCTGCCGGTTGTTCTGGATCGGAAGTGCCTGGAGCGAATGACGCGGCGGGAGGCTGGCGACGCTGTTGGGTCGCAGGCTGACGCTGGCAGCTCGAAGCTTGCGAGGCTGCTGCATTCGGAACTGCTGCGAGTCGATGGCCTGAAGAATGACCTGACGGCTGAGTGGCTCGACATCCTGCTGGAGAAGCATCGCGTGCTGGTCGTCGCCGAGGACTGGCATCGGACTCCCGAGCAGACTCGGAACCTGGTTACGCAGGCTTATCAGTCCAGTGAGATCGCCTGGCTGGCGATTGTCTCTGCTGGAGCGACGATGCCCCACCTGACTGGGGTAGTCCAGCTCGGAGCGCCGTCCGAAACCGCGGTGATTGCGGCAACTGATTCTGCTGCCGCCGAGCAGCCGCAGACGAGTATTTCAGACGAAGCGGCTTCGGCAGATGACTCGACTGCTCCGGCGTTGAAGATTCACACGGAGTCGGAGCACGATGCGGAAGTCGACAACAAGACAGAAGAAGTAGAAACGCACGTTGAAACGGAGCCCGTTGCGGGGCACGTCAGCGAACCGGCGGATAGCGAGATTCAGCACGACGCGGAAGGTGTTCGGGAGGGAGCAGCTTCCGCAGTCGTCGCTGAGTCGGAACCTGAGGCCGTCGACGAAGAGTCGCACGCAGATGATTCGCCGGTGCTTGTTCGGTTTCCGTCGGTGGGCGCAGGTGCTGCTGCCGAAGCTACCGTCGCGGCTGAGCCGACAGACGTTGCTGCCGACGCTGATGCTGAGACGATCGCGCAGCCACCAGCTGGTGAAATGCTCGCACGGCTTGGACACGCGGCGTGTTCGGTGATCCCGACGCTCGGCCAGGCACTGGATTCGAGCAATCCGTCGCTGCGGGAACAGGCGGTTGATCAGCTTTCGGAGATCATTCTGTCCGCGCTACCGGAACTCGAAACAGCACTTTCGGACGGTGAGGCCAGCGTGCGACGCAACGCTGCTCACACGCTGGGGCGGATCGAGCGGTTGATGTCGGCTGCGGTCGCACATGCGATCAATGATCCGGATGCCGGGGTTCGTCGCGAAGCCGTGGCGGCCATGCCCGCTCACGAAGAACGAACGCTTGGTCCGCTGACTGCGGCACTGGGAGATTCGCACGCAGAGACACGGCAGCACGCCGCTCGATCGCTGGGAGCGATGGGGTCGCTGGCCGCACCGGCCGTACCCGCGCTGATCGATCTGCTGGGTAATGAGAACTCCGTCTGCCGATCGGAAGCGGCACTGGCTTTGGGGCGAATCGGTTCGGCGGCAATCGCGGCCTGCCCGGCATTGACTCAAATGCTGCTCGAAGACAGTCGCTCGGTGCGATCGTCTGCTGCTCAGGCTCTGTGCCGGATCGGCCACGTCGACGATGAGATACTGTCGGCACTCTGCGAAGCGACCGAGGACAGCGATGCGGGCGTGCGTCGGCATTCGGTCGTCGCACTCGGGCAGTTGGGGCTCGGACATGAGGCAGCACTCGAGGCGATTCGAGGGGCTCTTTCAGACGGAACGCCTGCGATTCGTGCGGCTGCCTGTTCTGCTCTGAGCGAACTGGGATCTGACGCGAGAGAAGCGATCGACGATCTGGGGAAACTGCTGGCGGACGATTCGGTTGAGGTCCGGCGAGCCGTTGTGTCGTCGGTGTCGCAGATCGATCTCGCGTCGGTTCCGCTGTTGCGTCAGGCTCTGGATGATTCGGACGCGGAAGTTCGTCGCCTGGCGGCAGCAGCACTCAGCGGAATCGGCCTCGCTGTGATGCCGCGACTGCTGGAACGTGATGACGCGGACGAGATTCTGGCCGGCCTGAAATCGGATGGTGCGGCATCGCGGCGGTATGAGGAGCGATCAGCGTGACGGTCTGGCGAGTAGAACTCGATCTCTTCCGAGGCCCGCTTGACCTGCTGCTGTATCTCGTTCGGCGAGATGAACTCGACATTCGCGAGATGCAGATCGCCCGGATCACCCGGCAGTTCGAGCAGTATCTGGCCGTGCTGCAGTTTCTCGATCTGGAACTTGTCGGCGAGTTTCTGGTTATGGCGAGCACGCTGGCGGAGATCAAAAGCCGGCTGGTGCTGCCGTCGCCCGAGGATGATGTCGAAGACGAGGTTGAGGTCGCGGACGACGATCCACGCAGCGATCTGATCCGCCAGTTACTTGAGTACCGCCGTTACAAGGATGCGGCGTCGGCTCTCGAAGAGCACGCGGCTGAGTGGCAGGAGCGGTACCCGCGTCTGACCAGCGAGCGGCCGAAGGTCGGGAATCAGCCGCAGGATGACCTGATCAAGGAAGTCGAACTGGGGGACCTGGTCAGCGCGCTGGCCCGCGTGCTTGAGAAGAAGGTCATCGACGAGAAGGCCCGCATCCGAGACGACGACACTCCGATTTCCGTCTGGGTCGAGAGAGTCGGAACGAAAGTTCGCGAACAGGAACGCGTCTCGTTCTCGACGCTGTTTGACAACGCGAACGAACGCAGCAAGATCATCGGCATCTTCCTGGCGATCCTCGAACTGCTGCGGCATCACCACTTCCGAGCGGATCAGGAAGAGGATTTCGGCGAGATCTG
>JAPOLP010001104.1 GCA_029977045.1 Planctomycetota bacterium | reverse complement strand
GGGCTTTCAGTTTCGACATATCAAAGCTGCTCGCGTCCGGGGCAGAGGTGCGTCTTCGTTGTTTGCGTCTGCGTTTTGTAGCGGAACGGCGCAAGGCGTCCGGTCCAGCGGTCCGTGGCCAACGCGGCTGAAAGGTCGATCGACCGGAGGGCTCGCGCCCTTCCGCTACTTTCGTCAATCGACTTCCGAGTCAAACCGACGACCACAGGTTTTAGCTGGCCGCGTCCTGGCAGGCCAGACGCCTGAGCCGTCACGCAGTGCCGCGCCTCCAACGTGTCGAACCGGACTGGATCTCATACTCGCAGATTGCCCGCAAAGTCGCTCTGACCGGCAAAGCCGAACATCCCGGAAAGGCGTGTCCCGCGACTGGCCGTCCAATTCAGGCATCCGTTGACCCCTTTCTGGACGACAAGTAATCTCGGACGAATCAGCGAGTGTTGAAACGACCCGCTGCTCCCTCGATTTCAGGCTCGGATGACAATCCATCCACCGGAGTCCTCGCCATGCTGACCATCCTCGGTCCCCGCCAGCGTTCCCTGTGTGACGGCGTTTCGCGTCGTAGCTTCCTCAAGGCCGGCATGTTTTCGATGTCCGGTGTCGCCGCTCTCTCGCTGCCCGATCTTCTGCGGGCGGAGTCGGCTGCCGGTCGCGGTTCCTCGCACAAGGCCGTGATCAACATCTTCCTGGGCGGCGGCCCGTCGCATCAGGACATGTGGGAAATCAAGACGGATGCCCCGCGCGAAATCCGCGGCGAGTTCTCTCCGATCGACACCAGCGTGCCCGGCATTCAGATCGGCGAGTGCTTCCCGAAGATCGCCGCGATGGCCGAGAAGTTCGCGTTCATCCGCTCCGTCGAAGGCTGCTCGGGAGCGCACGATGCGCACCAGTGCCTGACCGGCTGGGACCGCAATAACAGTGTCTCCATCGGTGGTCGTCCGGCGATGGGTTCGGTCATCTCGAAACTCGAAGGCCCAACGGACCCGAGCGTGCCGCCCGCGATGGCTCTGGCTGACGTCACTCGTCACGTTCCGTGGTCCGAACCCGGCCCGGCTGGCTTTCTCGGTGCGGCCTACTCGCCGTACAAGCCGGACAGTGACGGCATGGCGAACCTGAAGCTCAACGCGATCACGACGGATCGTCTGCACGATCGAAAGTCGCTGCTCAGCGGTCTTGACCAGCTCAAACGCGAGTGCGATTCCAGCGGTCTGTTGGACGGCATCGACGCGTTCAACGAAGCCGCCTTCGGCGTGCTGACGTCGAGCAAGCTGCTCGACGCTCTGGACGTCAGCAAAGAAGACCCCGCAGTTGTCGCCCGATACGGCGACGGCAAGCCGTTCCAGTATCAGTACGATGGAGCCCCGACGGTCAACGAGCACCTGCTGATCGCTCGCCGCCTCGTCGAAGCTGGCGTCCGGTCCATCACACTGTCGTACGGTCGCTGGGACAGTCACGGAGCGAACTTCGACCTGATCCGCGATCACGGCGGCAAGCTCGACCAGTGCGTCAGCGCTCTCGTGCAGGATCTCGACGAACGCGGAATGCTCGATGACGTCACGATCCTCGTCTGGGGCGAATTCGGTCGGACGCCGAAGGTCAACAACAACGCCGGCCGCGATCACTGGCCGCGAGTGAGTTGCTGCCTGATGGCCGGCGGCGGAATGCAGACGGGCCAGGCGATCGGAGCGACCAACCGCCTCGGCGAATTCGCCCTCGACCGCCCGGTTCATCCACAGGAAATCATCGCGACGGCCTACCACAACCTGGGCATCAACCCGGAAACGACAACCCTGCGAGACCCCACCGGCCGCCCGCAGTACCTGATCGAAAAACGCATCCCGATGCGCGAACTGGTGTGACACGGATTCGTCTCACAGCATTCGGGACGTTCTTCCAGATACGTTTGACTGCCAGTTCGCGAGGACATGCGTGCGCCGTGCTCTGCGTGGCACCGGCTCATGGATGGGCTACGGTCCGTTGCTATTCTTGCCCTTGGATGATGACGATTCCGCGTGTTCCGTCCGCATTTTCTGGCACGTTCGCATCTTCCCCGGCTGTCGCGATGTCTTCTACATAGGACGGTGGCTTGTCGCGAATCCCAAGGCTTGGTGCATCTTTCGGCTTACGTCTTGTCGACTTGATGCCGAACCGATCCTGCAGCTTCTTCCATGCGCCATGCGGCAGATTATTTGCGTAACAATCTTGGTCGCAGACTAGGCAGTGCCACGGGATTGCACCTCGAACGACTGCATGAAGCCGATTTTCCTCAGACTGCTTTCGCAGCTT
>JAPOLP010001012.1 GCA_029977045.1 Planctomycetota bacterium | reverse complement strand
TCAAGGTCAACCCGCCACTTGAAGCACTCCCCGCCAGACTCACTTTTAGTGATGGAGCGGAATCCGTGTCCGTACAAAGGCTGTTTATCGCAACACTCAACCAGGAAGAGGTCGC
This sequence comes from Planctomycetota bacterium, assembly GCA_029977045.1. GTDB lineage: Bacteria > Planctomycetota > Planctomycetia > Planctomycetales > Planctomycetaceae > JAPOLP01. Next base: position 2,552 of record JAPOLP010001012.1, on the reverse strand, counting down.
GCTGTCGGAGCACGAAACTCTTCCTGATGGAGTCAGCGTCTTACCTGTAACAACGAGCCAGGCTGACAGCACGCCGGGCAGCCTGTTTGAGGTCGCGGTTGATTGGGGAGTTGTCGCAAGGGCGGACTCCACGGCAGTGCTGTCATTCGCGACTCCTGATGGCCACCGCACGACGGTCCCCGTTCGTTTCACGAGAACTGCGTCGCCATAAGCCACACGGCCAAAGTGGCCGCTACCACTTCAGCGGCTGCTGCCAGGTGAACTTGAGGTCGTCGAGTGACACGTCGATCAGGCAGCTTCCGTCGGCAGCGTTGATTCGCAGAGACCTGTCGCTGGCTGTGATTCCCAGTTCGGTGAGCGGCAGGGCATCAAACTGAGCGGCGAATGCTTCTGCCTGAGCGGCTTCAACTTCGACCAGGAAACGGGTGTTGCTTTCTGAGAAGAGCAACGTGGTGGCGTCGAGCCCGGTGATCTCGGCCAGGCTGGCGAGATTCAGATCGAGACCGATTTCTCCGGCGAAGGCCATTTCGGCGGCTGCGGCGGCGAGGCCGCCTTCGCTGAGGTCGTGGCAGCTGGCGACCAGGCCGGCAGAGATGGCTTTGTGCAGGGCCGCGAAGATCTGCGGGGCACGCTGCAGGTCGACCTGGGGGACGGCTCCGCCGGTCAGGCCGCGCACCTGAGCGAAGTGGCTGCCGCCGAGTTCGTTCTTGGTTTCTCCGACCAGGAAGACCTTGTTGCCGGCGGCCTTCAGGTCCATCGTGACGGACTGCTCGATGTCGGCGATCTGGCCGAGGGCCGTGATCAGCAGCGTCGACGGAATGGCGACCGTCTGCCGCTGACCGTTTTCGTCTTCGTAGGAGAACTCGTTGTTGAGGCTGTCCTTGCCGGAGACGAATGGCGTTCCGAACGCAATCGCGACGTCCTGGCAGGCGATCGCCGATCGCACGAGGCTGCCGAGCGTTTCTGCTCGCTCGCAGTTGCCCCAGCAGAAGTTGTCGAGGATCGCGACCTTGGCCGGATCGGCTCCGACCGCGACGCAGTTCCGCATCGCTTCGTCGATCGCGGACGCGGCCATCCAGTAGGTGTCCAGATCGCCGTAGTTTGGATTCATCCCGCACGAGATGACCAGGCCGCGGTTCGACGTCAGGTCCGGACGGACGACGGCAGCGTCGGACGGGCCGTCGCGTTTCACACCGACCAACGGCTTCACAACGCTGCCCGCCTGCACTTCGTGATCGTACTGCCGGATCACCCATTCCTTGCTGCAGACGTTGAGTGACCCCAGCACGGCCTTCAGGTCGTCGTCGAAACGCTCCGCCGCAGGGACTTCCAACGGAGTCGTTGCGGCGGGCGAGTACGTCGCCTTGCGAACGACCGGCGGTCGACCGTCGTGCAGAATGTGCATCGACAGGTCGCACACCTCGTTGCCGTTGTATTTCAAAACCAGCCGCTGCGTGTCAGTGAACTCGCCGATGACTGCCGCTTCGACGTCTTCGGACGCGCAAAGCGAGTTGAACTCGTCCCAGTTTTCGGGCGGAACAGCCAGCACCATGCGTTCCTGGGCTTCGCTGATCCAAATCTCGGTGTAGCTCAGCCCCGAGTACTTCAGCGGAGCTTTTTCGAGCCACACTTCGGCACCGGTGTCCTCGCCCATTTCGCCGACCGCGCTGCTGAAGCCGCCGGCGCCGCAGTCGGTGATGGCTCGGTACAGGCCGCGGTCGCGGGCTTCGAGCACAACGTCGAGGACCATCTTTTCGGTGATCGCGTTGCCGATCTGCACCGCGCCGCCAGAGAGTTCTTCGCTCTCTTCAGTCAACTCAGCCGACGAGAACGTCGCCCCGTGGATCCCATCGCGACCGGTCTTGCCGCCGACAGCGACGATCAGGTCACCCGGCTTGACTTCTTTCTCGCACTTGTCGATCGGCATCATCGCAACGTTGCCGCAGTAAACGAGCGGATTGCCGAGGTATCGCTCGTCGAAGTACAGCGCTCCATTGACCGTCGGGATGCCCATCCGGTTGCCGTAATCGCGAACACCGGACACTACGCCTCGCATCACCGTCTTCGGATGCAGAACGCCTTTCGGCAGTTTCTCGTACGGATAGTCCGGCGGGCCAAAGCAGAAGACGTCAGTGTTGCAGACCGGCTTCGCACCGAGTCCCGTTCCCAGCGGATCGCGAATCACGCCACCAAGCCCCGTGTTCGCTCCGCCGTAGGGCTCCAGAGCTGACGGGTGGTTGTGCGTCTCGACCTTGATGCAGACGTTATGCTTTTCGTCGAACGTGACGATGCCGGCGTTGTCTTTGAAGACGCTGACGCACCAGTCGTTCTCGCCAAGCTGTTTCCGGATCGTCTGCGTCGCCGCGAAGATCGTTTCCTTCAGCATGTTCTCGTACTGTCGCGGACCATTCTCGTCTTCGTACGCGATGCGGCCTGCCAGCGTCTTGTGCGAGCAGTGTTCGCTCCAGGTCTGCGCGATCGTCTCCAGTTCGATGTCCGTCGGATCGCGATCCAGCTCGACAAAGTGCTGCCGGATCGTGCGCATTTCTTCG
>JAPOLP010000045.1 GCA_029977045.1 Planctomycetota bacterium | reverse complement strand
GCCTGCCGAAGATGCACAACTCGGGCGGCTCGGCCTATCTCGGTTCGTCGTACGCCCCGTTCGTCGTCGACGCCGACCCGAACGCGCCGGACTTCAAGGTTCCCGACCTGATCCCGCCGCTGGCGATCGACTCGGCACGCATGAACGACCGCCGCCAGTTGATGCGCACGGTCGATCGTTTTCAGAAGAAGGCCGAAGTCACCGCGAACGCCGGCACGCGAGCGCTCACCACGTTCCAGCAGAAGGCGTTCGACCTGATCACGTCACCGGCAACGAAGGTCGCGTTCGATATTCAGTCAGAAGGCGATGCGATGCGCGACCGATACGGACGCCACTCGCTGGGCCAGTCCTGCCTGATGGCTCGCCGCCTGGTCGAAGCCGGAGTGCGTTGCGTCACGATCGACCATACGAACTGGGACACGCACTACAACAACTTCGACGTCCTGAAGAACGACCTGCTGCCGCACCTCGACACCGGTCTGCCGACTCTGCTGACGGACCTCAACGAACGCGGCCTGCTCGACACGACACTGGTCTGCGTGATGGGCGAATTCGGTCGGACGCCGCGAGTCAACAAGTCCGCCGGCCGTGACCACTGGGGCCCGGCGAACTGCATCCTGCTGGCCGGCGGCGGCATTCAGGGCGCGCAAGTCATCGGCGCCACCAACCCGCGCGGCGAGCACCCCGACACCGACCCCGTCGGCCCCGCAGATCTGGCCGCGACGCTCTACCACTGCCTGGGCATCGACGCCGAACACGAGTTCTTCACCCCCGAAGGCCGCCCGGTCAAGATCGCCAACGACGGACACTTGATCGATGGTCTCGTCTGACTCGGGAGTGCGTTACGCGACCGACGACCCGCTTCCTGACAGTCGGATGACTTGTCAGTATCCAGCCTCACAAGCCAATTGTGAGTGTGATTGAAGCGGTCCGAGCCACTCACAGAGTGGGTTGCTTCGCTCTGCTTCAGCCATCGCTGTCGTCGGACTGAAACGGAAGGTCTCACGTCTTGAAGGACATCGTCTTATGAGGATGAGGCTCCCGGATGACAGTTCGCAGTGCTTCCGCAAAGGGCGTTCTTTGCGGCGGGGCCTTAGCGTCAACGTTTTCTGCCTGGCCATCCTGCTTGTCGCGCCTGCAGTCCACGCCGACGAACGACTTGAGTTCTTTGAAACGCGCATTCGTCCGCAACTTGTAAAGCACTGTTACGAGTGCCATTCATCCGCTCCTTCAAAGGCCGAGGGCGGGCTCAAGCTCGATTCCCGCGACGTGTTGCTTGCCGGAGGTGAGTCGGGCAAGGTTCTGGTGTCGGGAAAGCCTGACGAGAGTCTGCTCATCGAAGCGATCCGGTACGAGTCGTTGGAGATGCCGCCATCAGGCAAGCTTCCCGATAACGTCATTGCTGACTTTGAGAAGTGGGTCCGCGACGGTGCTGTCGACCCGCGTGAGCGTGCTGCGTCAGCTGAAGATTTGCCCGCGTCGTCGTGGCAGGCGGAACTCGCTGAGCGCAGCAAGTGGTGGAGCCTGCAGCCACCCGAAGACGTTGTGCCTCCAGCGTGTGACGATGCAACGTGGTCGGCGGAACCAGTCGATCGGTTTATTCGCGCCGCGTTGAGCGACGCCGGACTCAGCCCCGCGAAACCGGCGAGGGCCAATGTTCTGCTTCGCCGTTTGGCTTTCGTGCTGACGGGCTTGCCGCCGACTCCTAAGCAGGTTGAATCGTTCCCGACGAAGTACGCCGACCATCCGCAGCAAGCACTTGAAGAGCTGGTCGACGAGTTGCTGGCGTCGCCGCACTTTGGCGAACGCTTCGCTCGGCACTGGATGGACGTCGTCCGGTACACCGACACGTACGGCTATGAATGGGACATCCCGGCCAGGGGCTCATGGGAATATCGGGATTATCTGATTCGAGCGTTCAACAGCGACGTCGCCTTCGACCAGCTCATTCGGGAACAGGTCGCTGGCGACCTGCTTTCAAGTCCGCGAATCAACGACGAGGAGGGGCTCAACGAGAGCATGATCGGCCCGATGTTCTACCACATGGGCGAACACCGGCACGGTAGCAGCCTCGCGTTCAACGGCATCCATCAGGAGATGATCGACAACAAGATCGACGCCTTCTCGAAGACGTTTCTGGCGATGACCGTCGCCTGTGCGAGGTGTCACGATCACAAGCTCGATGCGATTTCGCAGGCCGACTACTACGCGCTGGCGGGAGTCTTCATGACGCCCCGCTGGACGGCGCGCCCCATCGACTCTCGCGACAAATACAGCCAGCAGATTGAAGAACTCAAGCAGCTGCGAGCCGCGATCCAGACCGAGCTGGGCAAAGCATGGATGACGAATCGCGGACCTCTGGCATCCGGCACTGCCCTGCGCAAGTGGGCCATCGAAAACCGCGCCGCGATTCAGGACGCGAAGCCGGAAGACATCACCTGGCCGATGCGGCGCCTGCTGAGCGACACACAGTGGCTGAAGTCGTCTGAACTGTCTGTCACAGCTTCTGCTGAGGCGACAGAACTCGCAGTTTCGTCGGACGGGTCGGTGCTCGCAGGCGGTCCCATCCCGGACCGCGACAACTACACAGTGACGTTCAAAACGGAGCCGGGGCAGGCAGCTGTGATCCGGCTGGAAGCGCTCACGCATGAGAGCCTGGGCAGCAAGGGGCCGGGGCGGACGGCTCATGGGAACTTCGTGCTGTCTGGCATCAGCGCCACGGTGAAACCGCTTGCCGAGTCTGGAGCCGAGTCTCGCGACGTCACCTTCAGTTCGGCCAGCGCGGATTACTCGCAGCCTAACTATCCAGTCGCAGCCGCATTGAAGTCGGTGTCCGGCTCAGGTTGGGGTGTTGGACTCGGTGGCAACGTCGATCGGACGGCGCAGTTCTACTTCTCCGATCCGATCGATCTCCCACACGGCAGCGAATGGACGATCAAGCTGGACTTCAATCTGGGTTCGCAGCATGTGCTGGGGCGCTTCCGGTTATCGATTGGCGGCGACTCGGCAGCAGGTTATTTGTCAGAGAATGCCGACATCAGCGATAAGCGAGCAAGCGAAACCTGGACACAGGTCGCGGACGAATGGCGACGCTTGCAAGAGACTCGCCGGAAAGCGAATGAACGCTTTGAGCCACTGACCGACTTTTCGACTCCGGGTTTGCCCGATGGCTGGGTGGCTGACGGGGCGGGGATGGAACACGGCTATGTCACTCCGGGAACTTCGCTGATCAGCCTCAGCGGGGATCAGCTTGTGGCCGAATTCCTCGACGCGGGATACCACACGCGAGCACTGTCGCCAAAGCTGCCCGGGGCACTGCGATCGCCGGCTCCTCAGACGTTTGCGAAGCAGCGAGTGACGCTCAAGCTGGCCGGTGGCTAATGGGCGGGGCGTCGCGACATTCCCGAGAACGCGTTCCTTAACGAAGGGCCGCAGTTCTTCGACCCGAAGGCCGCCCCGGCGTGGATGGGAGTCGCCGCTCCGGGACTAACAAACGGAGTCACCCGAGTTCTGACGGAGATCACAACCGCATCGTTGAACTCAAACTTCCCGCCCCGAACCGGCGTCGCCAACTCGGGTGGCGTCCGGCTTCCGGACAAGGACGAAGGTTTCGACAAACTGAGCTGGTTCAGTGTGACGGGGATTGTCAGCAATGACGGCGGTGGCGGACCCGCGGACGAACTGAGTGAATTTGTTGGGCTTTATGACCGCGACAATCCCGTCACAGAAGATGCGTGCTGGGATCTGTTGCGAGGCTGGCTGGCATCGGCGGTGGAGCGATGGGCCGCCGGACAGGCAAAGCCGGCTGACGTCAGGCTGCTGAACTGGCTGCTCTCGTCGAAGCTGCTGCCTGGCGATGCGGCTTCGCTGCCAGACGTGTCCCGGCTGGTCGATCGCTATCGAGAAGTCGAAGCCTCGATCGGCTTTCCTCGCAGTGCCAACAGCATGGACGAGCGCGGCGTGCAGCCGGTGAATTACCGGCTCAACATTCGAGGCGACGTTTATCGTGAGAGCGATCCTGTTCCGCGTGGTTTTCTGCAGGTCTTCGCGGATGGCCAGAGAGTTGGTTACGACGAAGGCAGTGGACGGCTCGAACTGGCGGAGTATCTCAGCAGCCGTGACAACCCGCAGACGGCTCGCGTGTTTGTGAACCGGGTCTGGCACTGGGTCTTCGGTACCGGGCTTGTCGCGACGCCGAATGACTTTGGAAAGCTTGGCGACCGGCCTTCGCATCCCGAGCTGCTCGACTGGCTGGCGAATCAGTTCGTGGAGGAAGGCTGGTCGACAAAGAAACTGATTCGGCGACTGGTTCTCAGCCAGGCGTTCCGTCAGTCCGGAACTGTCAGTGACAAGGCTGCCGATCGAGATCCCGCCAACCGCCTGCTGCACCACTACCCGACAAGGCGGCTGGAAGCGGAAGCCATTCGTGACAGCCTGCTGGCCGTTTCCGGATCGCTCGACCGCCAGCTCTACGGACGCCCGATCAATCCGCCTCGAACTGCCGAGGACTCGATGAAGCGGCTGTTTTCCGGGCCGCTGGACAGTCATCGTCGCCGGTCGCTCTACATCGAAATGTCGATCATGGAGCCGCCTGCGTTTCTGGTTGGCTTCAACCTGCCGGACCTGAAGCTGCCAACCGGTCGACGTGATGAAACCAACGTTCCCGCTCAGGCGCTGGCCATGCTGAATGACCCGCTGGTGATTCAGCAGGCCGAGCACTGGGGCGAGCAACTCGTCAACGACCAGAGTAAGACGGTCGCTCAGCGGGTTCGCGGGATGTTCATTCAGGCTCTGGGAAGGACTCCGGACGAGCAGGAGTTGAAACTCTGGATAAACGCTGTCACCAGTTTCAGTGCGTCGGGTGATACGATGTCGGACCGGCAGGCGTGGACCGAGCTGGCGCACACGATGTTTAATACCAAAGAATTCATCTACTACCGGTGAGACATGCAAAGCTCAGTGAAAAGCCATCGCTGTCCCGGTCGCATCGCGACGGATCAGAGCCGGCGCAGTTTTCTGCAGTACTCGTCCGCCGGCTTCGGCTGGCTGGCTCTTCAGGGATTGCTCTCTGATAAGGCATTTGCTGGTAGGCAGCGGCTGCAGAATCTCAACCACGCACCCAGAGCGAAGAACGTTGTCCTCTGTTTTATGGACGGAGGACCAAGCCACGTGGACACGCTGGATCCAAAGCCGATGCTGACGAAGCATCAGGGCGAAAAAATGGGCGATCGGGCTAATGCCCGGAAGTCTCAGGCGTCGCCCGATCGCGTCTGGCTCGGAAGTCCCTGGGAATTCAAACAGCGAGGAGAAAGTGGTCTGTGGGTCAGCGACCTGTTCCCTCGCATTGCAGGAGTTGCTGACGAAATCTGCGTCGTGCGGTCGATGCTGGGCGAACTGCCGCTGCACGGCCAGCAGGCTCTGCTGATGCACACCGGTCGGATTCTCGGGCAGGCTCCGAGTATTGGCGCCTGGGTCTCGTACGGTCTGGGCAGCGAGAATCAGAACCTGCCTGGCTACATGCTGCTGAACAATGACTGGGTGCCGAACGGCGGGATGGAGAACTTCGGTAGCTCGTATCTCCCGGCTTCTCATCAGGCCACAACGCTGCGTCCGACCGGAGTGCCCGTTAACAACATCGTCGCCTCGGACCCGCGCGAACTGCAGCGACAGAAACTGAACCTGCTCGCGCAGCAGGATCGCGAGTTCGCTCGACAAAGTGCGAATACGCAGGCGATCGAAGGAGCCATCGCGAACTACGAAACCGCGTTCCGAATGCAAAGCACGGTTCCGGAGGTCGCGGACATCAGCAAAGAGCCGGAGCACATTCAGAAGCTCTACGGCCTCGATTCAGAAGACGAGCACCAGCGGCTTTACTCGATGCAGGCACTGCGAGCCCGTCGCCTTGTCGAGGCTGGAGTTCGCTTTGTCGAAATCACCTGCCCCAGCTTCGACGGCAACAACTCTCCCTGGGACCAGCACGGCCAGTTGAAGAAGCTGCACGAAAAGAACGCCCGCGTGACCGAGCAGTCCGTTGCGGCCCTGATCATCGACCTGAAGCAGCGCGGGCTCCTGGACAAAACAATCGTCGTCTGGGCTGGTGAAATGGGCCGCACGCCTCACACGCCCAAGGTCACCGAAGGCTGCGGTCGCGATCACCACGTCGACGGTTACTCGATCTTCTTCGCCGGCGGCGGTTTCAAACGCGGATTTGCGTATGGTGAGACCGACGAGTTTGGAAACTCAGTGGTCGCCGACAAGGTGGATATCCACGACATCCACGCGACCATCCTGCACCAGCTCGGCGTCGACCACGAAGCACTGACCTACCGCCACGGCGGACGCGACCATCGACTGACTGACGTGCATGGCCGAGTCGTGCACGAGATTCTGGAGTCGGTTTGACATGCAGTCGTCGGTATCCAGAGCAGCTCGACGTAGCCGCCAGGTATCCAGGCAGCACTCCGCAGTGACGGGAGTTGCTTGATGAACGGTGTCAGTTGCTCCGCTTTTGCACTTGTTTGCGCAGTCGTCGCAGCGTTTTCGACGCTGAGTGTTTCTGCCGCGGACTCACCGGACGTTGAGTTCTTTGATTCTCGGATCGGGCCTCTGCTGAAGACGAAGTGCCTTCCGTGCCACTCACACGGTGCACAGCAGATGGAAGGCGGGCTGACGCTCGACTCGAAAAGTGGCTGGGCGACGGGAGGGGACAGTGGTCCGGCTATCGTGCCTGGCAAGCCGGACGAAAGCCTGCTGATTAAGGCTGTTCGGTTCGACGGTCCCGACCTGCAGATGCCGCCCGAGGAGAAACTCACTGACGAGGAGATCGCTCTACTTGTTGACTGGGTCCGGCGCGGCGCGGTCGATCCGCGAAAGGAAGCCACTTCTCAGGCGACAGGCACTGACTGGTGGTCACTGAAGAAGCCGACCGCTCCAGAGGTGCCCGCGGACGGGCATCCGCTTGACGCATTCATCAACAGACGGCTCGCAAAAAAAGAGCTGCAGCCCGTTGGCCGTGCCGATCGCGTCACGCTGATTCGCCGACTGTATCTCGACCTGCACGGCCTGCTGCCGACACCTGAGGAAGTTCAAACGTTTGTCGCAGACGATTCGCCGGACGCTTACGAGAAACTCGTTGACCGGCTTCTCGATTCGCCTCGATATGGCGAACGGTGGGCTCGGCATTGGCTGGACGTCGTTCACTTTGCGGACTCGCACGGCTGCGAGCACGACGTGAAGCGGGACAATGCGTGGCGATATCGTGACTACGTGATCGATCGTCTGAACGCCGATGTTCCGTGGGGAACCTTCATTCGCGAACAGATGGCGCCCGATGTCTTCTACCCGGACGAGCCACAGCTGATGGCCGGGCTGGGATTCATTGCGGCCGGGCCTCTGGAATTGAGTCGAGCCAGCACGGCGCCCGTCACGTTCGACTATCTCGATCGCGACGACATGGTCAGTCAGACAATGGCAGCGTTCGTCAGCACAACCGCCAACTGCGCTCGCTGTCACGCGCACAAGTTCGATCCGATTTCGCAGGAAGATTATTACTCGCTGCAGGCCGTCTTCGCCGGAATCGGCAAGGGCGATATCGAGTTCGACACGTCAGCCGACGTGCTGCGTCGCCGTCAGGAACTGGATGGTCTTCTCGCTGCCGCCGCGGCCCGTAACCCGGATGTCCTGCTCCAGGAGAAGTACAGCAAGCTCGTTGCGGAGTGGGTCGCGGCCCGCCAGGAGCAACCTGCTGAGTGGACGACTCTCAAAGCCGACGTGTTTCTCTCGTCGGGCGGTGCGACTCTAACCAGACAGAACGACGGATCGATTCTCGCCAGCGGCACTGTTCCGGATCAGGAGCACTACACGGTCACGTCGTCTGTCGATCTGCAGAGTCTGACCGCACTGCGGCTGGAAGTTCTTCCCGACGAGTCGCTGCCGATGAAAGGTCCCGGACGAGCAGCCAACGGAAACCTGCATCTGACCGAAGCCATGCTGCAGTGGTTTCCGGCTGGCTCGCAGTCCTCGACGCCGCTGAAAGTCGCGCGGACTTCGGCGGATTACGATCAGCCTGGCTGGACCTCGGAGCAGGCGATCGATGGTGATCTCACGTCCGGCTGGGCAATCCATCCGCAGGTCGGCCGGTCGCACCACATCGTGTTTGAGTTGGAAGCCCCCATCGACGTGTCTGCTGGCGGCAAACTGGCGGTGACGCTGAAGCAGCTGCACCCGCCCAAACATGTGATCGGTCGGTTTCGCCTCTCAGCAACCAATGCAAAAGTTGAAGCAGCTCGAGCACTGCCGGCCGACGCGACTGCCGGCCTGAACAAGACAGTCGCCGAGAGAACTCCGGCCGAAGCGGCAGCCATCGCCGCTGTTGCACTGAAGGACTACGCCGAACGGGAACTCGCCAGTCTGCCGCCGAGGGAAGTGGTTTATGGAGTCTCGACGTCGTGGTCACACGCCAGAAAGCTCGCCGCACCGCAGGCTCCGAAAGTGGTGCATCTGCTGCGGCGCGGAGCGTTCGACAAGCCGATCAAAGAAGTGGAACCCGGATCGCTGACCGCCATCGAATGGTTGCCTGCTCGATTTGACCTGTCGGATCCCAAACAGGAATCTCAGCGTCGAGCTGCACTCGCTGACTGGCTCGCTCACCGAGACAACCCGCTGACCTGGAGGAGCATCGTCAATCGAGTGTGGCACTATCACTTTGGACGCGGCCTGTGTGACACGCCGAACGACTTTGGGCGGATGGGCAGCCTGCCCACGCATCCTGAATTGCTCGACTGGCTGGCGATCTGGTTTCGCGATGACGCGAACGGCTCATTGAAGAAGCTTCACCGATTGATTCTGACCAGCGATGCCTGGCAGCGCAGTTCGTCGATCCCCGTCGAGACCCAGGAGAACTCTCAGCCGGGACGGTCCAGCTACAGTGAAGATGCCGATAACCGCTTTCTGTGGCGCATGAACCGGCAGCGGATCACGCCGGAAGTCTTCCGCGATTCCGTCCTGCAGATGGCCGGTCGGCTGGACCTGACGATGGGTGGCCCCGGCATCGAACAGTTCACCAAGGCGAGCGGTCGACAGGTCACTCCCGTTCTGGACTACTCAGCGTTCGACTGGGACTCCACTGGAGCAAGGCGGCGCAGCATCTACCGGGTCGTGTGGCGAGGGATCCCGGACCCCTTCATGGAAGCCATGGACTTCCCCGATCTTGGACTGCTGCCGCCCAAACGAGGCTTCTCGGTGTCGGCACTGCAGTCACTGACGATGTTCAACAACGACTTCGTTCTGCACGGCAGCGGATGGATTGCTCAGCGGATCGAAAAGGAACATTTGGACGTCGAGGCCCAGGTAAAGCGGGCCGTCGAACTGGCCTGGTTGCGGTCGTCGACGAGTGAGGAACTGAGTCGGTTCGTCGACTACGTCAGGCAGCACGGCATGGCAGCGTTCTGCCGCGTCCTGCTCAACAGCAACGAGTTTCTGTTTGTGGACTGATTGTTACAGGGCCGGACTGAGACGATGAATCGCAGATCTTTTCTCTGGCAGAGCGGCGGTGGCTTCGGCGGGCTCGCGCTGTCGCACCTGCTGGCGACCGATGCCAGCGGCCAGTCGCGACCGGAACTCAACGGCGGGTTGCATCACATCGCGAAGGTGAAGCGAGTGATCCAGCTGTTCATGACCGGCGGCGCCAGTCCGATGGACACGTACGATTACAAGCCCGCTCTGGAGAAGCTGCACGGGCAGAACCTTGGGCCGAAGGAAAAGCCGGAAGGCTTCACGGCCATGCCGGGGGCGATGATGAAGAGCCCCTTCAAGTTCGGGCAGCACGGCGAGTCCGGACGCTGGGTCAGCGACGTGTTTCCGCATCAGGCAAAGTGGGTCGACGAGATGGCCTTCCTGATGGCCATGGCCTCGAAGACCAACGTGCATGGTCCTGGCACTTACATGATGAACACGGGCTTTCTGCTGCCAGGATTCCCCTGCCTGGGAGCGTGGCTGTCGTACGCTCTGGGCAGCCTGACCGACAACCTGCCAACGTTCGTCGTGCTCCCTGATGCCAAAGGGCTGCCGTACAACCAGCGAGGTCCGTTCTCCGCCGGATTCCTTCCAGCGATGCACCAGGGAACGGTCATCAATGCGGCCTCGCCAACGCCGGTTCCCGATTTGTTTCCCAACGAGCGGTTCACGTTTGCCAGCAAGGCCGCTGATCGCGAAGGCCTGGAACTGCTGCGATCGATCAACACGAAGCACGCCGCCAGGCGCGCTGACGATTCCCGCCTTGAGTCGCGGATCCGCTCGTACGAACTCGCAGCGCAGATGCAGTTGTCAGCTCCGGAAGCCTTCGATCTGGCCAGCGAATCCGAAAGCACTCACCAGTCCTACGGTCTGATGGATACCGTGACCGAGGAATTCGGTCGCCGCTGTCTGCTTGCTCGTCGTCTATGCGAACGAGGTACGCGCTTCGTTCAGGTCTGGAGCGGTCCGCAGGGAGCGTCCGCCAACTGGGACAATCACGGCAGCATCCCCAAAGAACTGCCGCCGATCGCAGTCAGCGTCGACAAACCGATCGCCGCTCTGATCGAGGACCTGAAGTCGCGCGGCCTGTTCGAGGACACGCTGCTGATCTGGACGACCGAATTCGGTCGCACGCCGTTCGCCCAGGGCGGAGAAGGCCGCGACCACAACGGCGGCACGTTCGTCACCTGGATGGCCGGAGCCGGAATCAAGGCCGGTTCCACCCACGGCAAGAGCGACGACTGGGGCTACAAGACCGCCGAAGGCCAGACGTACTGCTACGACCTCCACGCCACGATCCTGCACCTGCTGGGCATCGACCACGAACGCCTGACCGTCCGCCAGAACGGAGTCGATCGCCGCCTGACCGACGTCCACGGCCACGTCGTGAAAGAAATTCTCTCCTGACCACACCGAAGTTTCCCCAATTACTGCTGTTAGAAAACCGGGGGCACTATGGATTCTGCCCGTTGCCAATCGTCTCAAGGTTGGACGCGCGTCGAGCGTGACTCTGTGGCAACCGTGACCGTCAGGCTGTCGATGACGCCGTCGAACGTTTGGGCTGGTGATTCGTCGTCGACGGGATTTGCGGCGTCGTGGGAAATGCTGAGGTCTTCCTGTGGGTGTGAGGGCAGCGGGCCAGGCGTCTTCGTCGTAGCAGGTTCACTGTTGTTGACGGACAGCGAGATCGTACCGTTGCCTTCGAGGATCGCGCTGATCGAGAGGCTGTCTGCTGGCGGTGGGGTCGTCGTAACTCGATGGATGGTCGAGTTATTCCGTCGCACGGCGAACGTCAGCTTTCCGTCCTTGAGGTACAGCGAGTAGCCGACGACCGTGCCTCCGTGAGCGACGATCACGCCCTTCGTTGGTTTTCCGGAGACGCGGCAGTCGATGCGGAATGGTTTGCCCGCGATTGCTGGGGCAGAGTTTGATGAGTAGACCTGCTCGGCTTTGACTTTGCTCCAGTCAATGGGTTTGCCGGATGGCTTACGTGAGGCCTTGCGAGACTGGCCGGCTCGTGACGGAAACAGGGTGACAGGGTTGTCGACAGTGCCAGGCGGTCGGACGCCGGGGCCGGGTTTGCCGCTGCCGATGTCGGCAATCATTGCGTCGGCGAGTTTCGTCAGTCGTTCGACAACGTCCGGGTGCTGAGCAGCGACGTTTGTGACTTCGCTGACTTCGTCATCGAGGTTGTAGAGACGCCCGGCCTGCCGGAGGTCCTCGGGCTGTTCCTTGATCCCCATTCCCAGCGACTGAGGAGCAATCGCCAGCTTCCACGGTCCACTGCGGACGGCTTTCAGTTGAGTGCCGTTGTAGTAGTACCACTCAGATCGCTGTGACTGATCCGTCTTCCCCAGCAGCAGCGGCGAGAGATCGAAGCCGTCGATCTTTACGTCATCGTGAACCTTGCCACCGGCCAGTGAGACGAACGTCGGCAACACGTCAGCTGTGCCACCGATTCCGTCGCTTGACTGACCGCCTGTGATCCGGCCTGGCCACCAAGCGATCGTTGGTTCGCGAACGCCGCCTTCGAGCGTGCAGCCCTTGCTGCCTCGCAGCGGACCGGACACGCCGCCGGCGTTGCCCTTCGACGCCCACGGGCCGTTATCGCTGGTGAACAGGACGAGCGTGTTCTGATCGAGCTTTAATCGGCGGAGCGTGTCGAGCACCTGGCCGACGCTCCAATCGACTTCCTCGACCCAGTCGCCGTACGTGCCGTTCTGCGATTTACCGACGAAGTCCTGATGCGGATACAGCGGAACGTGCATCGCCGTGTGAGGCAGGTAGAGGAAGAACGGTCGCTCGCGGTTCGACTCGATGAACTTCACGGCTTCCTGGGTGTAGGCTTGCGTGATGTTCCGCTGACCTTCGTCTTCCAGCAGTTCGGCGACGTTTTCGTTCCGCATCAGCGGGTGAACGCGGCGGTTGTCTTCGAGCGTCGGCCGGCCCATGTCGTTCGAGTACGGAATCCCGAAGTAACCATCGAAGCCTTGCCGGGTCGGCAGGAACTCACGCTGATCGCCGAGGTGCCACTTGCCGACGCACATTGTCGCGTAACCGAGATCGTGCAGATAATCGGCAACTGTCAGCTCGTCAGGGTGCAGCCCCTTTGAGCCCGCCGGAAAGAAGACACCCGGCACGGAGACTCGTGGCGCAAAGCAGCCCGTCATCAACTGCGCTCGCGATGCCGAACAAACCGGAGCGGCATAGAAGCTCGTCAGCTTCAGCCCCTCGTCCGCCATGTGATCGAGGTTCGGCGTCCGGTTCGACTTCGATCCAAACGGCCCGATGTCTCCGTAGCCCATATCGTCGATGAAGATCAAAACGAAGTTAGGACGCGTGCCGGTAGACGGTACATTCGCAGTTCCAACCTGCGACTGAACCCAGACGGCAAATAGAAATAGAACAACTCGGCAACTGGACATACTACGAACTTTCTATTGGTCTCCGTCGGGAAGCGGTACGGCAACAGACTCGAAGCGGCGATTCATTCAGCGAGGTCGCGCAACGAGATCGGTGATTTGCTCGTCCCATTCGAGATTGGCCGCTTTGGCCAGATCGCCATTCTGCTGGATATTGAAAGCGGTCAGCGTTGCGCCCTGGAAAGCAGTTGCAAGCAGGTAGCGGCTGTCCGGTGACAGCGTCAGTCCCCACGGAATCTTGTCTGCGGGTGTCAGGCCGAGCAGTTCCAGTTCGCCGTTCTCTTTGACGCGGTAACGCGAGATCCAGTCGAAGTCGCGCTGGTGTCCTCGGATACCAGCGAAGACGAAGCGGCCATCTGGCGTGACGAGAATGTCTGATGATGAGACGCCGTCTTTTGGTTCGTTGTCAGGCACGGCGTTGCACCCCTGCCGCAGCTTCAACTGGCCGGAGTCCTGTCGCTCGTAAACCGAAACGCCCAGATGCTGCTCGTTGCTGAAGTAGGCGATCGGCAGCGCCGGGTGATACGCCATGTGCCGTGGTCCGGTGCCATCGGGCGGCTGCGAGTTCTTCGGCTTTAGAGCCGTCAGCGATCCAGACTGGGCATCAAATCGGTACTGGAACAATCCGTTCGTCTCCTTCACGTAGGGGATATACACGAAGCGGTTATCCGGCGACGGCAGCACGCAATGAGCGTTCTTTCGTCCCTCGTCGAGCG
Source organism: Planctomycetota bacterium (assembly GCA_029977045.1). Classification (GTDB taxonomy): domain Bacteria; phylum Planctomycetota; class Planctomycetia; order Planctomycetales; family Planctomycetaceae; genus JAPOLP01. The sequence goes on along the minus strand of JAPOLP010000045.1, from coordinate 937 downwards.
CCGCGACTCGTTTCCCTGGCCGACCGTCTGCGTCGAGTGAGTAAACATCGACCTGCCCGTCGAAGTAGTACGCTCCCAGCAGAAAGCGGTTGCTGCGATCAAGGCTGAGATACGAGTAGCCATGCTCGAACGTCACCGGGTCGTGCTTTAAGTAGCCGCCGTCTCCATCGAGCGTGATGACTGCCCCCGACGCCTTGTCGGACTCCAGATCCGGGCGAGCAGCGGCAACGTAAAGCAGCGGCTTTTCCGGATGAGCGACGATCGTTCCGGCGGGGAACTTGAGATCGACGTTCTGCGACTGCTTGAGTGACAGGCCACTGTCGTTCGGCTGCGCCTCGACAATGATCAGCGAGTTTGTCGAGCGGCTCGGAGCATAAATGAGGAACGGGCTCTCATCCGCCACAGCCACCTGAGCGATCAAACCGAGAACCAGACTCACGATTGAGATTCGATTTTCCATGGGAACAGCGACTCCAGTGAAGGACTGGTATTCGAGGTTCAAAAACAGAGCCGTCTAAACAGGCCGACGGGACGGGTTCGCTTGAGCGTCATTCGTAGCCGCGTTAGCGCAGAACGCGGGCGTTGATTGGCATCGAAAGTCGCTTAAGGCCCGCGTTCTGCGCGAACGCGGCTACGTTGGCTGCTACAGCAATCACTTCGATAGCCAGCGGTCTCACTTTTCGTTGAAGAAGATGACGAGGTTCTTTGTCTGACGAGCGGCGGCGACGATGTCGATGCGACCGTCGCCGTTGAGGTCTGCGGCCTCGATGTACTCGACGGCGACTTTCTCAGCGGAGATGCGCTGGTCTCGCCACTTCGTCGCGTCCTGGTCGAGCGGCGTGAAGAGTTTGATGCCGGGAACGCCGGGATCGTTCATCGCTCGCCAGCCGACGACGATCTGATCAGAACCGATGCCGAGATAATCCGCGACGGCAAG
>JAPOLP010000252.1 GCA_029977045.1 Planctomycetota bacterium | reverse complement strand
CCTTCCTTTGAGCTTACCTCAATGGCTTTGCGAACTATCGGCGCGAATCAGGCCGGGTGATCGCGAGTCTCCTTCCTTCGCTGAATCCGGATGATTCGGTTTTCATGAGCAGTGGCCAGGTTCGCTTTGCGTCCGAAGCTAATCTCACCCTGACTCACTCTGTGGCGAGACGCCGCATTCGAGCCTGCTGGCTGTGACGGAAACAGCAGCCGGATCATCCTGGTTTTCAATTCTGCAACGTGCCGCTGTTGATCGAGATTGTCTGACCGACCGCGTCACGGTGTGATGCCTTCCGACCGCTGCCGCCTGGAACAGGTCTCAGCCGGAACCACGCATCCACTCTCCGTTTTTTATTCTGGTTCTCGTCCGGAACTTTAGCCGCCGGAATTTACACAGGAGTCCGAACATTGATCAGTGAAGTTCTGCCCGCAAAGGACGACGTCCCGCGTCTGCTGCCTAACGCAATTCTGCCGCCGTACACGTATGTCCCCGGCACCAAGACGCCGCACCCGATCCGACATCCGGAAGGCCATAGCCACGGGCGCAAGGGCCGCACTCCGCAGGCGATGGATCCCGACGTCTGGCATGAGAACCGCAACTTCCTGCTGGCCATCGACCTGTTCAACTGCGGCTACTACTGGGAAGCTCACGAAGAGTGGGAGCGTCTCTGGCGAGCATCCAATCCCGAATCGCTGATCGGTCGCTTCCTCAAGGGCCTGGTCAAGCTGGCCGCAGCCGGCGTGAAGGTTCGTGAAAAGAGCATCCACGGAGTTCGCCGTCACGCCGCGTCGGCTGGCGAAGTCTTCGCGGATGTGGCCGCCGAATCCGGCAAGGACATCTACTGTGGCCTTCGTCTTACGCACCTGCAGTTCGCCGCTGACCGAGCCGCTCAGCTCCCCTACCAGGACAAGCTGAAGGCTGGCGACCCGATCAAGGTCTTCCCGTTCGTCATCGAACCCGACCAGTTGCCACTCGTCTGACACCTCGGTGACAATCGACATCAAGCGTTTCACACAAAGAGTCGCGTGCCCACCAGGTACGCGGCTCTTTGCTTTTGAGGTCTCGCGACGCCGACAGAAATCGCAGCGCCGCGTGGCGAGCGAAACAAAGGCCGCATGAGCTACTCTCTGCAGCCACTGACGACCGAAAAAGTCGCAGCTCCAAAGAATCACGATCGGAAGAAATCATGAACCGGCTGATGTTGCTCGCTCTCGCAGCGGCGTTGCTGACTGGACTGGAACTCAAGGCTGATGACGGAGGAACGATGCGTGTCTACTACGGAACGAAGAACCAATCCGGCAGCCAGGGCATCTACACAGGCACGATCGACCTGAAGACCGGCACGCTCTCGGAACCAGAACTCGCCGCCGAAGCCGAGAACCCCGGCTTCCTCGCCATCAGCCAGAGCGAACGCTTTCTCTACGCAGTCGGCAGCGGAAAAAGCGGCCAGCGAATCGTCGCGTACTCCATCAATCGCGACTCCGGAAAACTGACGGAACTCAACAGCCAGGACGCCGGCGGCGTCAATCCCTGCCACGTCTCGATCGGCCCCGATGACCGCTACGTTGTCTATGCCTGCTACACCGGCGGGTGCTGCGGAATGATGCCGCTCGCCACCGACGGCACTTTGAAACCGTGCAGCAGCTTCTTCCAGCACACCGGCAGCAGCGGCGTCACCCCGGAGCGTCAGGAGGGACCGCACCCGCACTCAGCAATGACGGCTCCCAACGGAAAACTCGTCATGGTACCCGACCTCGGCCAGGACAAAGTGCGGCTGTATCGCGTCGGAACCGCAGGCCAGTCCATGACCGCCAATGATCCAGCCTTCGCCACAATGCCACCCGGCGGCGGCCCGCGGCACGTGACGTTTCACCCCACCGGTCGCTGGATGTACTCAAACAACGAAATCACCTCGGCGGTAACAGTACTCGACCTCGACCAGGCAACAGGCGTCACAAAAGCAAAGCAGACAATCTCCACGCTCCCCGAAGGCTTCGATGGCGACAACTCGACCGCCGAAGTCCTCGTGCATCCGAGCGGCAACTTCCTGTACTGCTCCAACCGTGGCCACGACAGCATCGCTTCGTTCGCGATCGATCAAACCACCGGCGAGCTGACAGCAACCGGCCACACCAGCAGCGGCGGCAACGTGCCCCGCAACTTCGGCATCACCCCCGATGGTCAGTACATCGCCGCCGCCAACCAACAGAGCAACGACGTCGCCGTTCTCAAAGTCGATCCGGAAACGGGGAAGCTCACTCCCACCGGAAGCAGCATCAAAGTCCCACACTGCATCTGCGTGCGATTCGTGAAGTAACCGATCGAGGTCCGACGCCCGGCAGACATTCGTCACAGCACGAAGGTTTCGTCATCGCAATAGACGATGACATCGCGTTCCCCCAAAAAGCCACGGAAAAAGTGACCAGCCAATGTTTGCTGTCGTCTGGTTTCCGTCTCCGCATGATCCTCATCAGGACGTCCCCGACGGACCTTCGCAGTATGACGGAAAGAAACAGGCGGGCTACAACCGCGAGATCGCGCTGCTGGACCAGCAGGTCGGTCGACTGCGATGAGGACTCAGAAGCCTGGCCATCGCTGATAACACAAACCTCTCGAACTGCAGCGACAACGGCGGGCTTATCGCGGCGACATCGGGCGGGCGAGAAAAGAAGGGCAACTCTGCCAGGTGGTCCGAAGAATGGGGACCGCTTCAGAGATCAACGGCAGGATGCTCGGCTCAGTCAATATTGACTGCCGGCGCGAGCGCAAGACCACGTCGAATAATGTCAGACTGAATCGGTCAGAACGAACTCTGTCCATGCGGCAGCGGGCGCCACGTCAAGAAGTGCAGCCTTCGCTCACAGAGTCGGCCCTTTCGCGCGGTGGCACTCCGGACACATTGAGGCAACAAAGCAGAATGGATGAAATCGCTTCCGCGGTGACCTGCAACATTTCAGAATGGCTCAACCGTCAACTTCCTACCTGGAGTCATTCATGAGGCACGCGATTTATCGTTTGGCTGTTATCTTCTTCGCTCTTTTGACGTCGTCCGTGACTGCTGAGGACAAGACCGACGTCACGGACGTGGTGACTGGCGCAGTCAAGGAGAACAAGCTGGTCATCAAGGCCGACAATGCTACGTTTGGTGACACGGCTCCCGGAGTCGTCAAGAAGCTGGCGATCGAATACCGAGTCGGGGCCAAGAAGGAGAACCGGGAAGCTGGCGAGAACGGAACTCTGGAGATCGTTGCTCCGGTCGGTCAGAAGCTCGTGATTCTGAAAGCCGTTTATGGTCCCGCCGATGGTTCGAAACCCGTCAGCATCGAGAACGCTGCCGAAGCTCTGGCCACGCTGCCGGGATTCAAGGTCGAGCACCTTCTGGCTGCGGACGGGAAGACCAACGGATCGTGGATTTGTCTCGCGAAGGATCCTGCGGGCCGGTTGCTGCTTGGTGGCCAGAATGGTCAGCCGATTACGCGTGTGACGATTAAAGACGGTCAGGTCGCGAGGCAGGAGCTCCTCAGCATTCCGGTCAGTGAGACGATGGGAATGCTTTACGTCGACAACGTCCTCTACATCAGCGGTAACGGAAGTCGCGGCTTCGGGCTGTATCGCTGCCGGGATACGAAGGGCGACGAGAGTTACGACGACGTCGAGTTTCTGCGGCAGTGGCATGGCGGTTCCGGCGAACACGGCTCGCACGGACTGGTGCTTGGTCCGGATCGGATGCTGTACGCCGTGTGCGGAAACTTCACTCGGATTCCCGATGACCTCGCCGCCAGTTCGCCTCATCGCAATTACGGCGACGATCTGGCGCTGCCGCGTATGGAAGACGGTAACGGCTTCGGTGCCGGCGTGAAGCCGCCCGGTGGCTACGTGGCCCGGATGGACCTCGATGGCCAGAACATCGAACTGTTCTCGGCCGGCCAGCGCAACACGTACGACATCGCGTTCAACGCCGACGGCGAATTGTTCGGCTTTGACAGCGACATGGAATGGGATTGGGGAACTCCGTGGTACCGACCGGTCCACGTTTTCCATTCGGTGCGAGGTGGCGACAACGGCTTCCGCGAAGGCAGTGCGAAATGGCCGCAGTATTACCCAGACGGTCTGCCTCAGACCGTGACCATCGGCATTGGCTGCCCGACCGGCGTGGTGTTCGGCACCGGAGCCAGCTTCCCGGTGAAGTATCAGAAGGCGTATTACATCTGCGACTGGACTTACGGCCGACTGATTGCCGTTCATCTCACTCCGGACGGAGCCAGCTACACGGGTTCGTTCGAGAACTTCGTGGCCCCCAAAGCGCTGAGCGGTCAGGGGCCGCGTGTCCCGCTGAACCTGACCGACGTGGTGATCGGTGACGACGGTGCGCTGTACTTCACGATCGGCGGTCGCGGCACCGCAGCCAGCCTGTTCCGCGTTTCCTACACCGGTGACGAACCAGCACAACCAGTGGCGACCGCCAGTCTCCAGAACGAGGTCGGAACCGATGCCCGCGAACTGCGGCGCAGGCTGGAATCGTTCAATGTACAGCCGGATCCGGCGGCAGTCGATTTTGCGTGGTCGTTCCTCGATAGCCCGGATCGCTTCATTCGCTATGCCGCTCGGCTCGCAATTGAACGTAATCCGGTGGCCGAATGGCAGTCCCGAGCACTTCAGGAAAAACGTCCGGGAGCGGCCCTGACGGTGCTGCTCGCGCTGGCAAGACTCGGTGATGCCGCCGTGCAGCCCGAGGTTCTGAAGTCGGTCACGTCGATTCCATTTGATGGCCTGACACAGCAGCAGACGCTGGAAAAGCTGCGCGTGGTCGAAGTGTCGATTGCCCGACACGGCGTCCCGACCGGAGCCGTCGCGAAGCAGGTACTGGCTGATCTCGACCCGCTCTATCCGGCCAATGATGCAGCCGTTAATCGCGAACTGTGTCAGATTCTGCTCGCGCTGAACACTCCCAATGCCGTCGCGCGAACCGTCGCCTTGTTGCAGAACGCGGAGACTCAGCAGGAGCAGGTCTCGTACGCCATGTTCCTGCGCAATGCGAAGTCCGGTTGGACGGTCGACCTGCGACGAACGTACCTAACGTGGTGGAATACCGGCGCATCGACGAGTCAGCCGGATTACGTCAGCAAATGGTTTCAGGACGCCGGAACGGGAGCCCGGAACGGTGCCAGCTTCGCCGGCTTCCTGGCTCATGCTCACGAAGAGGCCAGATTCACGATGACCCCCGATGAGATTCTGGCACTCCGTGACATTCAGGATGCATACATCGCGAAGCATACTCAGAAGCCCGCACCACCGCTGTCATCGCGGCAGCTCGTGAAGGAATGGACGACTACAGATCTGCAGCCGCTGCTGGCGGACGTCAGTCGTGGTCGCGATTTCGCGCGTGGGAAAGACGTCTTCTACCGTGCTCAATGTAGCGCGTGTCATCGTTACGGCGATCAGGGCGGAGCGATTGGCCCGGACCTGACTGCGGTGGCCACACGCTTCAAGCGACAGGACCTTCTGGAGTCCGCCACTGAGCCGTCGAAGGTTCTGTCCGAGCAGTATGCCGACACCGCCTTCGTTACGACGTCAGGCCGAGTCATCGTTGGCCGCATTACAGAAGAGACCGAGGACAAAGTTGTGGTGCGTCCGAACCCGCTCGAAGCGGCCACCGTAACGATCAAGAAGTCAGAGATTGACGAGCGACAGTTGTCGAAGGTCTCCCCGATGCCGGCGGGCCTGCTCAATACGTTCTCCAAAGATGAGATTCTCGACCTGCTCGCGTATCTCGAATCGCTCGGCAATCCGAAGCATCCCAACTTCTCGAAGTAGCCCGCCAGTCATCATCAGGAAGCTGTTGCGAGTTCGCTCCAGCGACCAGAGAAAAAGCCCGCGAAGTCATCTTCGCGGGCTTCTCTGCGTTGCTCTCTCAAGTTGTGCGGCAAATCTCAGTTAGCCTACAACCTCTTGGTGTCGTTCCGCCACGAAGCCGCCTGCCAGGCCGGAGTCCCGCCGCTGCGTCTGAGCTTCGCCGGCGCGTAGGACACGTTCCACAGCTTCCTGCTGACACGCTCGCCGGCGAGCACTCCCGAAGAGTGGGCCACACGCGACACAGGAAGACCACAAGGTTCCAGAAAGACCAGTGCAGAAAACAACGACTCCCACCGCCCGAACCAGCAACTCAATAAGAACTCGGGGACCATTGGGCTCTCGCCCTGCGGCTGATCAGTTCTGAAACAGCGTCTGGATTTTGAAGCTGCTGAAAGGCTTTCAGCCGACGCCAGGTCACAGCAGTTCGGTGATAACGCCGTCGGACTCGCCGCCCTGAAAGTTTTCGGGCAGCGGCACGTGCAGGCGGTCGAACATCGTCGCCCAGAGGTTGCCGAGCCGGACGTCTTCTTTCACGAGGTGTCCCTGGTGATTGATCCCCAGCCGCAAACCGCCGGCCAGCATTGTGGGCAGATGATGGTTGTGGTGCGCGTTGATTGAGCCGCCGCTGCTGCCGTAGGCGACGAGCGTGTGATCGAGCAGCGAGCCGTCGCCTTCCGGGATCGACTTCAAGCGGTTCAGAAAGTAGGCCCAGTCTTCCATGTACCAGATGTCGGCTTGAGTGAACCACTTGAGCTTGTCGGGATCCTCGCCGTGATGCGTCATTTCGTGGTAGCCGTACGGGTTGCCCAGTTCCTTCCAGGCACCCGTTCCGTCTGAGCCGTCCATCCGGGCGAGATACGAAATCACTCGCGTACTGTCCGTCTGCAGGGCCAGCGCGATGACGTCGTACATCAGCCGCTGATACCGGCGATATTCGAGTCCCGACTTGTCGGGGTCGAGCCCCTGTTCTTTGCCGAACTCGATTCGCTGGACCGACGGTTTGGGTTTTCGCAGCCAGTCCTTCTCGTCCTGCATCTTCCGTTCGAGATCGCGGATGCCAGTCAGGTACTCGTCGAGCTTGCGGCGGTCTTCCGCTCCGAGCGACTCGTTGACCCGATTGGCTTCTTCGCGAATGGAATCGAGCACGCTGGCCCGGCGGATGAACTCAGCCTCGCGCGCGTCGAGCGTGTCGTTCGAGTCCTGCCGGAACAGCAGGTCGAACAGAACGTGCGGCCGGTTCTCGGACGGAATCGGAGTGCCGCTGGGGCTCCAGGAAAGCGTCTGATCGTAATAGCCGCCAAAGCCGGTCCCGCGTTTGATCCCCAGCGCCAGCGACGGAAAACGCGTCTGCGATCCAAAGTGCGCGGCGAGTTCCTGATCACACGAAACCCGCAGCTTCGCTCCGGCCGCTCGCGTATTTGTACCGGTCAGGAAAGTGCGATCGCCGACGTGCCCGCCCGAATGCGTCAGCTTCAGCACCGAGATCACTGTGAAGTCGTTCCGCAGCGTTTCGAGCGGCTTGAGAATCGGCGTGACCGCGTAATCAAGTCCCGTCTCTGCCGGCGTAAAATCCCGCCCGTTGAGCCCCAGCCCGAAGAAGCAGAACACCGCGCGGCCCAGCGGCTTGGCGGTGTCTTCCGAGTCCGCAGCCGAACAAAGTGACGGGCCACGCATCGCATCGAGCCACGGAAGCGCGAGCGTAATGCCGGCTCCCTTCAGAAACGTGCGACGAGCGAGAGGACATCGCTGGCGGATAACGGGCATGAGATACGTCCTGTGATTGACCAACTTGCCATTCCAGTCCTACTGACTGATCTTCACGCGATG
>JAPOLP010000566.1 GCA_029977045.1 Planctomycetota bacterium | reverse complement strand
GTCTCAACATCCCACAGCCTTATAATGCCCTGCTCGCATGACGCGGCAATTCGAGTCCCGTCCGGCGACCATGCGATCCCGTACGTCCCGCTTCTCAGGTCCAATGGCGGGTTCTTCAGTTCCTTAATCAGCTCGCCAGTCTCTCCACTCCAGATTCGGATGGAGTACGTACCGCAGCTCGCCAGCAGCTTTCCATTCGGCGACCAGGCAACACCCGCGACATTGTAGACGTGCCGCAATCGCCTCGTTCCGAGCCGATCAACGGCCTGATCCGGAAGACGATCGCCGTAGCGATCGAGCCCTGGTTTGTCCGCCGCAATTCCGTTTGGGAGCGAACCCGTCAGCATCGGGATCAGAATCGACAGGACGACGAGGCAACGTGCCTTGCTCCGCGATAAGCAAGCAGCGCGTGGTGACGGCATCGCAGAACTCCCAACACAACCAACGAGCCGGCAGGCTCCAGACGACCATCAGTTCACACTAACGAATTGTCTGTCCGCAGTCATATCACCAAAGCACTGTCAGATTGGAAGTCAGGACAAGGAGCAATCGAATCGCAGACTCGCCCCCGCTCACCTGGCGTCCGCTGATTCATGCGGGACGGGAGGCAGCTGCAGTACCAGAGTCGTCCCGAAGCAGCTTCCCACAAGCAGTTGCTCACCATTCGGATGAAATGTGAGTGCTGTTGGCTGCAGGTCGGGAACATCCAGTTGGTGCAGAAGAGTTCCTGTTGCGACATCGAAAAGCCGCAGGCGTGTGTCGTACTCAGACCGCGTGTTGCTCATCGCGATCGACGCCGCCGCGAGTTGCTGGCCGTCCGGCGAGAACGCGAGAAGCTGTCCCTTACTGTCCGGGATTGTGATTTCGTGGATCGGAGTTCCCTTCACTGCCTCGCGAATGATGACGGTGTCTCCAAACGTGTCGCTCGTTGCCAGCCGTTTTCCGTCCGGGCTGATCGCGACGTACCGCAGCAGGTTCCCTGTTCCGTGCCCCTTCATGTGAACGGATTCCGGCTCCGGCTCCGACGTGTCCCAGCGAAACAGCATCTTCACCTGGTCGACAAACAGCAGCGTTTTGGCATCCGAAGAGAACTGCACCTTCAGGATTCGTGAATGCAGCTTTGACACTTCAGCGATCGTTTTGCCGCTCTGCGTCTCGACGAGGCTGACCGCAATACTGTTTCTGCGGATGCCTTGTCCGAAATCGACGCCCAGCCCGTGAGCCAGGGCGAGCTGACTGCCGTCGGGTGAAAACGCCAGTGCCATAATCCGGTCACCCGCTGGCCGCGAGAGCAGCACATCGCCGACCGAGCGTCCCCACAGATTCAGGTGCCCGATGAATCCTGTTTCCGGCGTGTTCGCGTATCCGCCAGCGGCAATGAGTTTTCCGTCGGGGGAAACTCCAACCGCTCGGCCCCCCGAACTTCGTTCCTCAGCCAGCTTGATCAGCGTCGTGGGCTTTTGCCTGTCGAGGCTGCGAATTGCGACAGTGCCGTCGTAACTGCCGGTGACGGCGACGAGTCCGTCCGGTGAGACGGCAACAGCCTCGACACGCCCTTCGTGAGAATCGGGAAACGCGAGAATCCGTTTACCCGTTGAGACGTCACGGATATGAACCGCGTGTTCGCCGGCAATGTGAGCCAAGCGTGTTCCGTCCGGCGAGAGAGCGGCACCATGCGACCGCTGGCTGTAGGTGTTTTCGTAATCGTCAGCGACGAGCAGCCGCTGCCATTTCTTAACGTCCCAGAGTTCAATTGTGTCGTACAGAACTGCGACGGCGATTCGACCGTCGGCGGAAATGGCGCACGTGCACATTCCTCCCTGGCGATTATCCAGAGCGACTTCACGGACGAGATTCCCTGTCACGGGATCCCAGATCCGAAGTTGCGGATCGGCGCGAGCGACGGTCTTTCCATCGGGCAGTTTCACCCGTCGATAGGCACTGTGGCCAGCCGAGACAAGGTGCCCATCAGGGGTAAAGAACAGACTGAGAATGTCGTCTCCATGAGCATTCTCGATCTTGACCGGCTGGCCGCCGTCGACGAGCGACCAGATTCGGAGTGTCTTCTGGCTTCCTGCCGCCAGCAGGTTCCCGTCTCGCGAGAATGCCAGCCCGAATGAATCACGAACTCGGTCTCCACATTTCAGACTCAATAACTTTGTGCCGGTCGCGCCGTCCCAGACTCTGACGAACCCATCGGTCCCAGCGCTCGCATAGACCAGCCCGTCGGGCGAGAACGCGACTGCAAACGTTCTTCCCTCATGGCGATCTGCTTCGGAAATAACCGTTTGCGATTCAACATCCCACAGCCGAGTAATGCCCAGTTTGCACGAAGAAGCAATCCGAGTCCCGTCAGGTGACCAGGCGATCCCGAACGTTGCGGCCATTGGCTGGCTCTTCAGTTCCTTAACCGGCTCACCGGTCTCGCCATCCCAGATGCGGATGACGGAATCCCAGCCGCAGCTCGCCAGCAGCTTTCCATTCGGCGACCAGGCAACTCCCATAACATGGCTGGCGTGCCGCAGCCGTCTGGTGCCCAGCCGGGCGATGGCCTGCTCGGGAAGACGGTCGCCGTAACGATCGAGCTTCGGCCCGTCTGCCGCGGACCCATCCGCAATCGAACTCAGCACCAACAGAAGAGGCATCGAAAGAACGACGAGCCAGCGAGTTTCAATGCGGATGGAACGAGCAACGCATGATGGCGTCATCGCAGAACTCCCCACGAAAGCGTCGAGCCGGCAGGCTTTGAGCGACCATCGATTCACAATAGGCGCTCGTCTGTACTCAATCACGTGCCAGGTACCTCGTGTCGTTCAGGAGGTAACACTGAGACGAGCGACACGTCGTTCAAGCTATTTTCCGGCAGCGTTCTGGAACTGGATCGAGTACAGATCGGCGTCCTGCAGATGGATCCGCAGTCGTAACGGTTTCCCGGCGAGGCTGCTGACGTCGCTCCCGGACTTCCAGGTGACCGTACGCTCGATCGCGTCGCCAAAGACATCGGCGCAGTCGTCGAGACTGAAGCCGGGGACCGGCTTGCCGTCGAGCGTCTGCAATTCGACGCGGATGCTGCCAGCCGCCGACGTCGCGAAGTTCAGCGTCAGCCGGCTGCCGTCGAAGGTCAGCGGCTTTGTAAGCAGCTCGCCACCTTTCCAGCCGGCGTTGACCGAGACGAAGCCGTCGAGTCGCAGTGTGTAGCGGCGGATCGAATTGCTGTCGCCGTGCCAGGAGCCTTCGGACGCGTACAGCGACATCTCGTTCGGAGCACCCGGCAGCGATCCCGCTGTCTCGACCGCGTGCCAGGCGATGTACTGGTGCCCGTAGAGCCAGGTGCCGGGTCGTTCGGGGCCGGGTCGCAGGAAGGCTTCGTTCCAGCGTTCAAAGTGGACGCCGTCGCGACTGCCCATTAGCAGCCCCTCCGTCAGCGACGTGCCGTAACGCAGATGCCCGGCGGCTCGCTGCTCGCGCAGCTTCAGCTCGGGAAGAGCCCGCATCGAGTCCGACCAGCCGCGCTCGATGTACCGCGTCGGAAAGCCGATCAGGATGTGCGGCGCCCGGAAGTACGGAGCGACCTGGTTCGTATAAAGATGCTCGCCCGGCGAGTCCTTGTAAGTCAGGTCGGCCTCGTCACCACAGTCGAGAAAGTCTTCCGAAGACGCAGTCCGGATCGCTCGAAAGCCCTCCGGCTTCCACACCTTGCCGGTCGTTACACCTTTCGTGAACGTCCGGAAGTAAGCCCGGTACTTGCCCGCTGTCTGATCCCAGAAGGCCAGGTTCTGCGAGTCAAACGCGCCTTCGGTAACGACCGGCTCCTCGCGCATCAGCGACCAGCGAATGCCATCAGCGGACTTGAACGCAAAGAGGCCGCCCTCCGCCGCCGTCCCCGCCAGCGCCTTGAAGCGGGCGTCCGGTTTGCAGTTCGGGTTCGAGTCAAGAAACGCCGCGAAGTTATGGACGCCGACGCCGGTCCCGATGATGTTGTTGTCCTTCGAGCCGTTGTACTCGAACAGCCCGAGGTTCGGCTTCGTGAACGTGACACCGTCGCGGCTCTCGGCGTAGCAGTAAACCTGCCGCCCGATCTTCAGCTTCCCGTTGTCGACACCCAGAGCCGAGCCGCGGTAGTACATGCGGTACAGGTCGCCGTCGCGAATGACCGTGTGATACCCACTGCCCGCACCTTCCCACGGAGCGTCGTGAACGATCGCAATCTCCCGAGCCACCGGATGCTGCAACCGCCGCTGAGCCCCATCAAGCCGCTCGATCAACGCGTCGTCAACGAACAACTCGCGTCGCGTGCCGACGTCGACGGGGTCGGCACCGCGTGCGTTGAGCGTCGCCAGAGAAAGAGCCAGTCCGGCAAGAGTCGCCACAGTACAACGAAGCCGCATTCGCATAGTCGCCTCCGGGTTTGGGACCGACCGGTCACAACCAGTCGGTCCGCCAGTTTTCGGACGGCGAAAGCGTAACGGGCTCACTCGGGCAGGTCAGGCGTAGCGAGTAGGCCGGATCAAGCGCAGCGCCGCTCCGGCAATCGTCAGCGTTTAAGATGGGTACGGGTGGCTGGGGTCGAGCGCAGCGAGCCCCCAGGTTCTCGATCCGGTCTGGGGGCTCGTCGCTCGTACCTCGCTC
>JAPOLP010001199.1 GCA_029977045.1 Planctomycetota bacterium | reverse complement strand
ATGAATTCGCAGCAGGAGTCTGACTGGCGGGACGCGTGCGAGTGGATCCGCGGCAACGTCGCCAGCGAGTCGCTCTTCCTGACGCCCGACGAGAGCTGGGCCTTCAAATGGTTTGCAGAACGGCCCGAGTTCGTTGCTCGTAAGGACTGTCCGCAGGACTAGGCGGGCATGGTCGAATGGAACCGCCGGCTGAACTTCATTCAGAAGTGGGGACAGGAGAACCTGACAACGACCGGCTACACGGAGCAGCAGGCCCGATCGCTCTCCGCCGAAACCGGCATCACACATATCCTGTCGCGGCGCTTCGGCCCGTTCGACCTGCCGATCATCTACCAGAACGAGACGTACCGCATTTACGAGATCCCTCAGGGAACGCCGTCGGAGAGTCAGCGATGAAGATGCCCAGGTTTCGAGTCGCTTTGCTTTCAGTTCTGCTCGCCGTCGCTGCGGCGCAAAATGTGATCGTTACTGCGGCGGAGGAACGTTCCACACCAGCGTCTTCCGATCGCCTGCAGGTTGTTGCCGTCGAAAACCGTGACGGCGGCGAAACGGCATACCGGGTCACAAGTCCCTGGCAGCGCGGCGAAACGGTCATCCGCGTTCTGCTGCCTGAAGGTGTCACTCCTGACGAGCGGTTGCGCGTTCTGTTTGTCTTGCCTGTCGAGGGTGATGAAGGCACTCGCTGGGGCGACGGACTGACTGAGATTCGCAACAGCGGACTGCACAACCTGCATCGGCTGGTCTGCGTGATGCCGACGTTCTCCTCGCTGCCGTGGTACGCCGATCAACCGACAGACTCGGAGATTCAGCAGGAGAAGTATCTGCTTTCCGGCATGCTGCCGTGGGTCGACGAGACCTTTCCGACAAAGGCAGCTCGCGAAGGCCGGTTGCTGGTCGGCTTCAGCAAATCCGGCTGGGGAGCGTTTTCACTTCTGCTGCGTCATCCCGACCTCTTCGATCGAGCCGCTGCCTGGGACGCGCCGCTGATGATGGACGCTCCAGACAAGTACGGATCAGGTCCGATCTTCGGCACGCCGGAGAACTTCGCGAGGTACCAGCTCTCAAAGCTGGTCGTTGACCGTGCAGAACTGCTCCGCCGCGAGAGTTTGCCGCGGCTGGTTCATCTTGGCTTCGGTAACTTCCGCGGGGAACATGCCGGCTTCGAGACGCTGCTGAGCGAACACCGCATCCCGCACATCTACCACGACGGCCCGCAACGTCAGCACCATTGGAACACCGGCTGGCTGCCGGAAGCGATTGAGCTTCTGACAGCGCATTGACGATTACTTGCCGGTCGTCAGGCTCGTCAGAACCGACGTCTGCCAGTCGCGAAGCTGCTTTCTCAGACGGGCAGCGACTTCAGGGTGCATCTGGATGAGGTTCCGCGTTTCTGATGGGTCGTCGCGCAGGTT
>JAPOLP010000757.1 GCA_029977045.1 Planctomycetota bacterium | reverse complement strand
GGATGTCGAAACTCAGGAAGAGAGTGCCGCACCTGCACCAGATTCGACAGAAATGGCTGCGGCCCACGGTGAGGTGGCTCAATGAGTGGCGAGCAGATTCTCTTCTGGCTCTTTGCGATCCTGGCCTGTGCCGGCGCAATCGGCGTTGTCGTCAATCAGGTCGTCGTGCGAATGGCCGTCAGCCTGATTGTCTGTCTGGCCTCGGTCAGTGCTCTGTTCTTTCTGCAGAACGCGGACTTCGTCGGCGCCGTTCAGCTGATGGTTTACGTTGGCGGAACGATCATTCTGCTGATATTCGGCATCATGCTGACATCCAGCTCGCCGTTCTCGAAGATCGAGTCATCTCCCGCCGAAGGCTTTCTGGCGGCAGGCATTGGAGCACTGTTTCTGGCGATCATCGCGTTCACGGTCACTCAGGTGAACTGGGAGCAGCAGTCCGCGATGGTCTCAGCTGTCTCACCGACTCACGCTGTCGAAAGTGGTTACAACCCGGAAGCTGACGGTAACACGTCGCGACCGCTGGCCATGTCCTTCCTTGGGCTGCGGCCCGATCAGGGCGGTAACGCCCCAGGTTACCTGCTCCCGTTTGAAATCGTCTCGGTGCATCTGCTGGTCGTGCTGGTTGGTGCGGCTTACCTCGCCCGGACGAAACGACGAGCGGCTTCCGAAGCCTGAAACCCAAACGACCTCAATCACCAGTCAGGGTACACCTGAGATGGATACCAGCCTGTCAAATCTGCTCCTCGTGGGTGCCGTGCTCTTTGTCTGCGGTGTCGTCTGCATGACGACCAAGCGGAACGGGATCGGCATTCTGATGGGCGTTGAACTGGTGCTGAATGCCGCGAACCTGAACTTCGTGGCCTTTTCCCGGCATACCTCGCTTGGCCTGGACGGCCAGGTGATGGCGTTATTTGTGATCGTGCTGGCCGCTGCTGAAGCTGCGGTGGCTCTCGCGATCGCCCTCAATTTCTACAACAACCACCTGACGATCGACGTGGATCGCGGCGACGAACTTCGCGGCTGATCAGCGTGCCTGACGGCGTTCGGTTCTGACGGTGTTGTTTCCCTGAATTCACCTGCTGGATAGCTCGCAGAGAGTCTTATGGACAGTCTCGGCTACGAACTTTCCTGGTACCTGCGCATCGCGTGGCTGCTCCCGTTGCTGGGATTCGCTATCGAGGTGTTTGGCGGCTACTGGGGCACTCGAAAAAGCAAGACGGCCGCCTACATGGCGATCGGCTGCATCGGCGCCGGGTTCGTCCTGAGCACTATCGCGTTCGTTCGCTGGAACGCCGAGACCGGCGCCTTCAGCCACACCGAAGGTGCTGCAGAAGACCATCACGCCGGTGCGACTGCAACCGGCCTCTCCGGCCTGGCTGCTGTCGCCGACGAGCATCCTGCTGAACACTCCGAACATGCTGAAGGCGAGCACGCGGCTGCAGCTCACGCTGACGGGCACGACGAACACGCTGATCATCACGAGGATCACGCCGGACACGGTGATCATCACGCCGGGCACAGATCGATTGCCGCCCTATCGGGCACGATCTACACGCTCGGTAAGTTCGGCGATCTGGAAGTCTCGATCGACTACTACATCGACAGCCTGACCATCCTGATGTTCATGATGGTGACGCTGATCGCGACCTGCATTCACATCTTCGCGATCGGCTACATGTCGGACGAGCTGACCGAGGAATACGTCGACCATCACGCCCACACGTCGGATGGCCATCACGTCCATCGTCCGGGGCGTTTCTATCGCTTCTTCTCGTACTTCTCGCTGTTCTGCTTCTCGATGCTCGGCATCGTTCTGGCGGGCAACATCTTCCAGGTGTTTGTCTTCTGGGAACTGGTCGGTATCTGCAGCTTCCTGCTGATCGGCTTCTACACCGAACGCAAGTCGGCCAACGTGGCGGCCAATAAGGCCTTCATCGTTAACCGAGTCGGCGACTTCGGCTTCATCATCGGCCTGATGATCCTCTGGACGTACTGTGGCACGTTCAAATTCGGCGACTACGAAGTCGACGGTCACGAACGGCCTGGCCTGTTCAGCATGGTCCGCGGCCATGATGGCGAACTCGCCCAGCACGGCGACGAAGTCATCCTCAAGACGCATAGCCATCACGACGGCGAGTGGGAAGCTCCGCACGACGGCGAGCAGAAGACGATTCCGTACATGCTGCTGGTCGTCGCTGGTCTGGGCGTCTTCGGCGGTTGCGTCGGCAAGAGTGCTCAGTTCCCGCTGCAGACCTGGTTGCCGGACGCAATGGAAGGCCCGACCCCGGTCTCCGCGCTCGTCCACTCAGCAACGATGGTCGCGGCCGGTGTTTACCTGGCAGGCCGGTTCTTCCCGGTGTTCACAACAGAAGTGCTGCTCGCGATCTCCTACATCGGCTGCATCACCCTGTTCGTAGCCGCGACAATCGCGATCGTCGCTACGGATATTAAGAAGGTGCTGGCCTACTCCACGATCAGTCAGCTTGGTTACATGATGCTGGCGATCGGCCTGGGTGGCTGGGCCGCCGGCCTGTTCCACCTGATCACGCACGCTTTCTTCAAATCACTCATGTTCCTGTGCTCCGGCAGCGTCATTCACGGCTGCCATCACGAGCAGGAAATGCCAAAGATGGGCGGCCTGCGGCACAAGATGCCGATCACGGCTTACACGATGCTGATCGGCGTGATCGCAATCGCCGGTCTGGCGATCCCAGGCACGGGCTGGTTGATGAGTCTCGTCACTCTGGGAGGCGTCGACAAACCGCTGGCTTTCTCGGGTTTCCACTCGAAAGACGCCATCGTTGCCACCGCCCTGGCTTACACGCAGCTCAACCCGATTCACTTCCTGCTGTTTCTGACGCCGCTTGTCACGGCAGGCATCACGGCGTTCTACATGTTCCGCCTCTGGTTCTACACGTTTGCCGGCGATCCGCGTGACCATCACGTTTACGACCACTGCCACGAGAGCCCCAAAGTCATGTGGGTTCCGCTGGTCGTGCTGTCGTTCTTCGCGGCCTTCTGTGCAGCCAACGGCGAGCAGGGCAGCCTGTTCTCGATGCTGTCATTCAGCGAGCCAGTTGGGCTGGCTGACGGCATGACCGCAACAGGGACGGCGGCCATCACTGTCCCGTCTCATCACGCAATTCACGATGTGCATGGCACCGCCGGTGCAGTCGCTCTTCTGGCTGCTGTGGTCGGAACGCTGACGGCCTACCTGCTGTACTGCAAGAAGGTCGTCGATCCGGAAAACATCAAGACGCAGTTCTCCGGCGTGTACAACTTCCTCGTCGAGAAATGGCAGTTCGACAACCTGTATGACGCAGCGTTCGTCCGCCCGTCGCACAGTGTTGCCCGCTGGTGCTCCGGCTGCGACCGCAACATCTTTGACGCCATCCTGCATGGCTCAGTCAAAGTGTGTATCTGGGTCGCAACGATCGATCGCAAGTTCGACGAAGGCATCGTGGATGGCCTCGTCAATCTCGTTGGAAACGTCACCCGCTCGGTGGGTCTCTCCCTGAGCGTGTTTCAGACTGGCCGCATCCGGCAGTACGTCATGTTCATTGCCGTCTGTGTGGTCGCCCTGTTTGCTCTGCTGTTTCCCTTCATGCCCAAAGCCTGACGCGGATCGTCTGGTAGAACCCGTCTGTCAGAGTCAAAGGTAAGTGGAAACTAT
>JAPOLP010000727.1 GCA_029977045.1 Planctomycetota bacterium | reverse complement strand
TCTCAATCGACGTACAGAAACGAATTGACGTTGAACATTGCGAGGGCGAATTCCCGGAGGGGGCGGCGTTCCAGAAACTCGATTGCCGCACGTTGCTGTTGCGTCGTCGGCTGTCGGCCCGTGGTCAGAACAAAGGCCTGCTGCACGATCCGCTCCGGTGAGCTGCCGGCTTCGGCGGCCAGGCGTGCGGCGAATGATTCCGCCAGACGGTTCGACAGGCTTCCGTTGAGCAGTTCCAGAGCCTGCGGCGCGTGCGTGCTGGCTTCGCGACGGGCACAACTTGTCTGCAGGTCGGGCTGGTCGAACGCTTCCATGAACGGCAGACGCAGGTTGCGCTTCGCGATCAGATAGATCGTCCGCCGATTGTGCTCGAAGCTGTCTTCCGTCACTTCCCACTGACTCGGCTTGTAGAGCAGCGACGTCAGTTCGGGCGAAACCGGGACCATGACGCTGCGCCCGGTCAGCCGGTCGTTCAGCTCACCGGAAAGAGTCAGCATGGAATCCCGCAGCTCTTCCGCTGTCATTCGCCGTGGCGGCATATGCCACAGCAGCGAGTTCTCCGGATCGATCTTTTCGGCCTTCGTCTGGAGCGGACTGCCGACGGACTGCTGCCAGACGCTGCTGGTCAGAATCAGCCGGTGCAGAGCTTTGAAGTCCCAGCCGCTCTCGATGAACCGTGACGACAGCCAGTCGAGCAGCTCCGGATGCGAAGGCGGTTCACCATTCATTCCGAAATCGTTGGCTGTCGCGACGAGACCTCGACCGAAGTGGTATTGCCAGACGCGATTGACAATCACTCGCGCCGTCAACGGGTTGTCCGACGACGTGATCCAGTCCGCGAGTTTCGTCTTAGGTCGCGGAGTCTCCTGCGGCAGCTCATCAACTTCGCCATCGAGCAGCACGCTGGGAACCCGCATTCCGACCGGCTGCAACTTCATCGTTTCGTCGCCGCGCTGCAGCAGGTGGATCGGCGTCCGCCTGTCGCTCAGTCCGGCCACACTGAACAGCGACGGCAGCGGTTCCGGAAGGTTCGCTTTGAGTTCCGTGATCCGCTGCTTGATGCTCTCGGCTTCGTCGTCATTCGCGTTGCCGCTCTGCTGTGTGAGGTCGTAAATCTGCTGCGTCAGATCGTCGTGCCGCGTCTTCCACTGCGACCATTCTGCCGGATCGACAAACGGTGCATCGAACTCGTGCGTCTCGGCAAGAAACGCCTGCAGCCGGTAGTAGTCCTTCTGCAGGAACGGATCAAAGAAGTGATCGTGACAGCGGGCGCACCCGACACTCAGGCTGAGGAACACTGTGCCGACCGAGTTCGTCATCTCTGTCAGAACTTCGTTGCGGCTGAAGGCGATCTCTGGATTTCCCGCGTTGCGGCGAACAGGGCCCAGTCGGTGAAATCCCGCTGCGACAAGCGCATCCCGCAGCTCGGTATTCGTTCGCGGATCGTCGCCCGCAAACTGCTTTGCCAGCTCGTCACCGCAGAGCTGCTCGGTCGCGAAACGGTCGAACGGCTTGTTCTCGTTGAACGACCGAACGACGTAATCGCGAAACCGCCAGGCCTCGGCGTGATGCCGGTCGTACTCGAAGCCCTCCGACTCAGCGAAGCGAACGACGTCCAGCCAGTGCTGCCCCCACTTCTCACCATAATGCGGGCTCGCGAGCAGCGTGTCGACCAGCCGAGGCCAGGCATCAACAGACTCGTCAGCCTCGAATTCCGCAATCAACTCGGGCGACGGCGGCAAACCAGTCAGGTCGTAACTGAGCCGCCGCACGAGCGTCCGGCGGTCGGCCTGCGGAGCCGGCAGCAGCCCGGCAGCCTTCAATCGCTTCAGCACAAACGCGTCGATCGGCGTGCTGATCCAGTCGTTGTCTGACGCCGCCTCGAACCGTGGCACCGCTGGATCAGCGATTGGCTGAAACGACCAGTGACTGCGTTCTGCCTCAGAAAAAACGCGGTCTTCCTGTTCGTCAGCGGGCTTCGTCTGCTCGTCGTCGGCGCGAACCCATAGCGATGCCGACATCGCGGTGACCGTCAGACTCAGAAGTACAAACAGCGAACGAGTCATGGTTTACTCATTCAGCGCGTGAATTGTGTTGTGGATGACACCATCGAACGGTCGACCGTCAGCACCGCGTAACGAGTAGCGAATCTCCATCGACCAGGTCGGTGCGATGTCGGGGATCGTCAGCTCAACCGTGTGGCCATCGTCGAGCAGCCTGGCCGACGCGACGTCGATCTCGTGCTCGTCGTAGTGCTGTGAGCCGTAGTTCGCCGACCGTTTCAATGCCCAGACCTTAACTCGGAAGTTCTTCGCGTCGGAAGCGGCAGCGGCCTGCAGGGGATCGGAGAACGCCACCGTCATGCCGCGTTTTGTCGCTGACAAGCCAACAGGCAGGTTCGCGGGTTTGCCGGTGTAGCGAATGCGGTAGAGGCCGCCCTGCTCCTGCTGATTGCTGCCCCAGGCGAACATCCCGCAGGTGTAGAGCTGGCCGTCTCGTGGATGAAAGCGGCCTCGCGTTAGCCCCGTCGGCAGACGCGGCAACGGAAGCGGACTCATGCCGCCCTGCATCTGGCCGCCGACGTTTTCATGGGGTACGACAAAGATCTGCCCATAACCGTACGACAGATTCAGCAGGGATCCCTTCAGCGGCCCCCAGGCATCGCTGTCGCACCACAGCAGTTCAGCGGGCGAGCGATCGAACGCGTTGGTGATCCAGCACAGCGGCTGCTCCATCGCGTCGTCGGAGTCATCGGTCACGTCGTGATAGCCGAACATGTTTCCGTAGAAGCCGCCCGGCCGGACCCAGTTGATACGGTTCTTGGGATTCCAGTGCCCTTCCTGGTCGGTGACGATGAACGAGCCGTCCGGGTTGAGACACACGCCATTCGCCGCCCGGAAGCCCTTCGCCAGAATCTCGGTCGTCGAACCGTCCTTCGCGACCTTCAGCAGTGTTCCGTGATGCGGCACGACGGCCTTGAGCGCGTGCCGGGCTGACTTCGCATAGTAGAAATTCCCGTCCGCGTCGGTCTGCAGCCCCATCGCGAACTCGTGGAAGTGCTCGGTCACCTGATGGTCGTTGTTGAGGTTTTCGTACCAGTCCGTCTCGCCGTCGCCATTGAGATCATGCAGCACAACGAGCTGGTCACGACACGTCACGTGGATAACTCCGTCGACGATCTTCAGCCCCAGTGGTTGGAACAGCCCGCTGGCGATCCGCTGCCAGGTGAGCTGCGTCCCGGCTGACTCAGCACCACCCGGCACATCAAGCTGCGCGAGTCCCGAAACCAGCCAGACATCTCCGTCCCACGAACAAACGGCCATCCGGTTTTCGTCGTCGTAGAAGTCGAGCCCCGTGAAACGTGTCTGAGCGAGCCACGGGTTATCAGCAGGCCGTGTCAGCACATCGACGGCAAACGGGTCATTGTCGTTGCCACGCTCGCCAACGGTCGTCACCCGTTCCGGCCAGCGAGCCGGTCCGCCGTGCAACAGTCCGTCCAGATTCTCGTCGGCGTTAGAAATGTCGAGAGAAGCTACAACCTGCCCGGCCTGAGCCGCCTCATCAATCGCCGCTGTCCAAAGCGAGAAACGCAGCGGTTTGTCGCCAGCTGGCAGCGTCAGCAGCAGTGCTCCGCTTTCGGAACTTTGCCACTGGACGCCATCAACCGACGGTTCAATTCCCGCGATCAAATCCCGGCCCCGCGCTGCCGACGATTCGCCGCGAACCAACAAACCGTCGTGCCCGCTTTCCGACTTGTCGGCGACCACTCCC
>JAPOLP010000191.1 GCA_029977045.1 Planctomycetota bacterium | reverse complement strand
TTGCCGAGCCATCCGGCGCGACCGAATCTCATGCTGGTGGGAATCGAGACGAAGGCCGGTATTCCGTCGGCGTTCGCTCCCCGAATGCGGGCCGTCAGCGAACCGATGCTCGGCATTTCATTCTCACGGTTCTGGCGATCCCGCAGGTAGTAGCCGCTCTGCGTCAGGTGAGCACTGGTGCCGTGGCTGCCCGAGTCGTGCCAGACCGAGCGGATGACCGCGAGCTTGTCCGCGACCTTCGCCTGCTCGGCCATGTACTGGCTAAAGTGGACTCCCGGCAGGCATGTCGAGATCGCGTTCAACGGGCCACGGTATTCAGCCGGAGCCAGCGGTTTTGGATCGTACGTCTCATGCTGAGTTGGTCCACCGGCCAGTTCCAGATAGATCACGGCAGTATCCGAGGCGGCGTTGCCTTCGGCGGCCTGAGCCCGCAATCGCAGCAGTTCGGGCAGCGACAGACCAATCAGTCCGCCGAGCCCTGCCTGCAGCAGAGATCGTCGGGAAACACCGTCACAGCAGTGAAATTTGCCTTGCCGCGTCATGACATTCTCCAGCCGGGACGCCACCTCGCACGAGCGGCATCAGATCAACGTTCAGACATCTGTCAGCCTAAACCATCAGGATCGATCGTCAAAGACGCTGGTGTGACTAAGGGGCGATTTGCGATTCCAGCAAGGCAGTCGAACATCGAGACCTGATCTGCTACAGATTTCCGCATGACTGACGCGACAGACAAACCCGGTCCAACTCCGAAATCCTGCTGCACGCCGTGCGCGGGGCGTCGTGAAGGCGAACTGCCAGTTGTTGAGCTGTCGCTACCGTTGCCCGCCTCCGAAGCAGCAGCCACCGATGGCATGGTCAGGCTCGATGGCGGTTCGTTTCTGATGGGCGGCGAGGGGCCGGAGATCTGGGAGCAGGATGGCGAAGGTCCCGTCCGGGAAGTCAGCGTGCGACCGTTCTGGATTGACGTCTGCACGGTCTCGAACCAGCGGTTCGCCGAGTTCGTTGACGCGACCGGATACGTGACCGTCGCCGAACGCTTCGGCTGGTCGTTCGTGTTCCATCTGCACCTGACAAGGAAGCAGCGCGAGTCACTGCGCACCGACCGCTCGGTTGCCGGTCTTGAATGGTGGATGTCAGTGCCAGGAGCGAACTGGAAGCAGCCGTTCGGACCGGGCTCGACGATTGACGACCGGCTGAACCATCCGGCGATTCACATTTCGTGGCACGACGCGGCCGCGTACGCGCGGTGGCGGGGCTGTCGGCTGCCGACTGAAGCCGAATGGGAGTTCGCGGCGCGGGGCGGCGTCGAGCAGACTCTCTGGCCGTGGGGCAACAAGCTGCTCGACAAGGGCCGGCATCGCTGCAACATCTTCCAGGGGACGTTCCCGAAAAAGGACTCCGGCGACGATGGCTACAAAGGAACGTGTCCGGTCGACGCGTTCGAGCCCAACGGCTTCGGCCTCTACAACGTCGTCGGCAACGTCTGGGAATGGTGCCAGGACTGGTTCAGCCCGAATTACCACCAGGCTCGGCCCGACCTGCGCGACAACCCGGTAGGACCACCGAACGGCAAGAACCGCGTTCAGCGAGGCGGCTCGTACCTGTGCCACGATTCCTACTGCAACCGCTACCGCCTTTCCGCCCGCACGAGCAACACCCCCGACACATCCGGCAGCAACACCGGCTTCCGCTGCGCCCGCGATGTTTGAACCCAGCCTTCGGAAGCAGAGAAGCTGAAACCATCCTGATCGAGCCAACCACGAAAAACACCAAGCACACGAAATGCTGCAATGACTTTTTCGTGTAGTTCGTGTCTTTCGTGGTCGTTTGAAAGGGTCATAGCCCCCTATGGCTCGGCAGTCATGGCAGTAACGAGCGTAAAGCGGGTTGTTCTCGTGGCAGTCTGGTGTGTACGGTGGCTGCCCCTGATCTCGGTTGAACCGGAGTGTTGAACGATGGCTGGCGCACTTCCCTCGAATTATGGCTCTTCGCGGCGGACGTTTCTGGTAGCTTCGGCTACTGGTGGCGCGGGGATGGCGTTCGGGACGCCGTCGCGTGTCGCCGCAGAGACGTCGACAGCGAAGAGCGGGCGGGCGAAGTCGACGATCCTGTTTTTTCTGTGTGGAGGCGCTTCGCATCTCGACATGTGGGATATGAAGCCGCAGGCTCCGTTCGAGTATCGCGGCCCGTTTCAGCCGATCGCGACGTCGGCTCCGGGCGTTACGCTGTCCGAGCATCTGCCGCTGCTGGCGAAGCAGGCACATCATCTGGCTCTGGTGAATTCCGTCAGTGGGTCGGTCAACACCAACGATCATCACGCCGGCTACTACTACAACCTGACGGGGCACGTTCCTGACGTCACGTTCCGGACGCAGGGCAACGACCGGCGGCCTTATCCGGACGACTGGCCGTACATGGGCTGCGTCGTTGGCTCGCGAAGCCCGCGGCATCCATCGCTGCCGAACGCGATCACTCTGCCGCACATGCCCAGCCGCAAGCCATACACGCGTCCCGGACAGTTCGCGGCGCGGATTGGAGTCGAACACGATCCGCTGTATCTGGAAGCCACTCAGGCAGAACCACTGAGGTTTCACGCGCCGTCGCTGACGCTGCAGGCTGGCGTTGATCGGCCTCGGCTGACGCGACGCGGCGAGTTGCTGGCGTCGATTGATTCCGCGCGACGCAGCATCGATGCGGCGGCTCAGGTGCAGACCTGGGATCGACAGACGGATCGGGCGATCTCGCTGCTGGCGTCTTCAGAGACCGCGACCGCGTTTGATGTCGCTTCGGAACCGGAGTCCGTCCGACAACGCTACGGCAAGTCAGTTAACGCGATGAGCCTGCTGCTGGCTCGGCGGCTTGTCGAGGCCGAAGTTCCCTTCATCACAGTCTTCTGGCTCGGGAAGGGGATCGGCACTCCGCTGGCGAAGAAATGTCGCAGTGCCGGGTCCTGGGATACGCACGGCAACAACTTCAACTGTTTGAAGGAAGACCTGCTGCCCGAGTTCGATCAGTGCTTCTCGGCATTGGTTGAAGACCTGGCCGATCGCGGGCTGATTGACGAAACGCTGCTGCTGATTACCAGCGAGATGGGCCGCAAGCCAAAGATTGGCGACCCACGTTCCGGGGGAACTTCGGGCGCTGGCCGAGATCACTGGACGCACTGCCTGACGGACGTCATGGCCGGTGGCGGCATTCGAGGCGGCCAGGCATTCGGTACCAGCGATCGCTACGGCGAGTACCCCGCCGACAACCCGGTGACTCCCGCTGACGTCACGAAGACGGTTTACGACCTGATGGGCATCCACAATCTGGAAGCGTTCGATAATCAGAACCGCCCGTACAACCTGCTCTCCGAAGGAGCGCTGATCACGGGCTTGCTGTAAGAGTCATTCGTAATCGTCATCGGGGTGGCCGGGGCTGGACTGAGCCTGCGAAGGAAGCCCCGGATCGCGCCGCTGAATCCACGAACCGGGGCTTCGCTCGTACCTCGCTCCAGCCCCGGCCACCTTGATTCGGAACGTTCTGGCCCGAGCAATACCTACTTCGCCAGCAGGGCCATAGTGTTCTTCTTGTAAGCTTCGACACCGGGCTGGCCGTAGGGGTTGATGCCGATCAGGCGGCCTTCAAGAACCGTGGCGAGCATCAGCATCTGGAAGAACTGGCCGAGCGTGTGCTCGTTGAGCGTTGGCAGAACGAGGTCTGCGGTTGGGCGATTCGCGTCGGCGTAAGCCTGATTCGTACCCTGAATCGCGGCGGACAGGACGTCGGCGACGGTCTTGTTCGAGTAGCGGTTCAGGTCGTCGAGGTCCGAGTCGAACTTCGGCACGGCGAGCGGTTCGCTGTTGGTTGATTCGACGATGACGTTCGTGATCAGCTTGTCGAGTCGGCCTTCCTGGTGTTGCTGTCCGCGGCTGTGCAGGTCGCGAGTGTTGACGCCGGTGATCGGCGTCGCACCTTTCTGCTCGCCAGCTTCGTTGGTCTTGCCGAGGCTTTCCGCGAGAAGCTGGTCGTACCACAAGCCGGCTGATTCGAGCCGCTTGCCCCAGGTTGAGAGCACTCGGATCGTCGCTCCGCGATTCTCGAACGCGTGACAGACGGCGGTGTAATCGAGCACCGGGTTGCTGCCTGCCGATGCCGTGCGGAAGCAGTCCGTCATGTCGGCGGCTCCGCGAAGCAGTTCTCGAATATCGAGACCCAGCACCGCGGCAGGGAGCAGGCCGACGGCGGTGAAGATCGAGAACCGACCACCGACGCCATCGGGAATCGGGTACGACGCGACGTAACCCTGCTCGTTGGTGATGTTTCGCAGTTTGCCGACGTCGCCGGTGACGGGCACGATGTACCGCTTCACTTCGTCGCTGCCGGCTCCGTAGTAGTTCTCCAGAGCCAGGCGGAAGAGCCGGAAGGAGATCGCGGTTTCGAGTGTTCCGCCGGACTTGCTGATGACGAGCGTCGCCCAGCGATCGGTGACGTCTTTCGCCGCCGACGAGTCACTCGGCAGCATGTCGAGCAGTGCTCGCTGGACGTCGCTGTCGACGTTGTTGCCCTCGAAGTAGATCCGCGGCACGCCGCCGCGAGCATCCCGGCTCAGTTCGTTATGCCAAGGATGACAGAGCCCCTCGAACAGCGCCTTTGCTCCCATGTACGACCCGCCGATGCCCAGCGAGACAACTCGGTCGACCTCGTCCCGCAACATGGCCGCCGTTGCTTCGATTCGCGCGAGCTGACTGGCGTCGCCCTGCGAATCCAGCTCGTCGAGCAATTGCTGCGGCAGATTGATAAACCCGGCATCCAGAGGCACCTTTGCCGTCGGCACTTCGCCGCCGTTTTCAAACAGCTCAATATCCGCCAGCACCTCCACCCGAGCCGCGTCCAGTGCCGGAGCAAGGCCCGCGACAGTACCTTCGGGCAACAGTTTCAGGGCGGCAGTTGGGTCGTATTTAAGCGAGGCAGTCATGGCTTGCTCCGAGACTTGCGAGCATGGAATGCGAGATTTCTCGCGGTATGCAGAAGGATTCGTAATGCAGGTGCTCGCGGCTCAGGATAGTCACACGGAATTGAACGGCGAGTCTCCAGCCAAGGCATTCTTCAGTTTCTCACGTTTGAGGTAGCGAACGCATCCTTGCCGGTTGATATGACTCTGAAATACGCTCGCTGCCTCAATGTTCGTCCGCTTTGTTGATTGGGTGGCCGGAGCTGGAGCGAGGTACGCGCGAAGCCCCGGATTGTCCCGTGGCAGGTGTGAAGTTCCGGTGCTTCCCTCGCAGGCTCAGTCCAGCCCCGGCCACCCGAACGGTTATTGATGCTGGTTAGACAGGAGAACGACATGCGATACCTCATTCCCGCTCTGGTCTGCGTTCTGCTGCTGCCGCTGACGGCGAGTGCTCAGACCGGCTATCCGATGGTGATGAGCCTCAAGCCGGTCGCGGTGCAGGCTGGGCAGACGGCTGAGGTTGAGTTCAACACTCGCTACAGCATGCTGGGCGCGTATCGCGTGCTGGTTTCCGGAAATGGCGTGACGGGCGAAGTCATCCCGCCGGAAGTGAAGGAAGGCGAGAAGCCCAGCATCACGAAGCTGAAGGTGAAGATCACCGCCGCGGCTAACGCTCTGCCGGGTGTCCGCGATGTTCGGCTGGCGACTCCGCAGGGGGCGAGCACGATCGGGCAACTGGTCATCGTTCGCGATCCGGTCACGTACGAGTCCGGCGACAATAACTCGCGTGACAAAGCGAACGAGCTGACTCTGCCGGCAACGGCCTGCGGCGTCATCGAGAAAAACGAAGACGTGGACTTCTTCAAGTTCAGCGTCGAAGCCGGAGTGGAACTCAACTTTCACTGCCGCTGCGGCCGGCTGCAGGATCGGATTCACGACCTCCAGAATCACGCCGACCCGATGATCACAATCCGCAATTCGATGGGAGGCACCGTCGCCGCCAGCGACAACCACTTCTTCGGCGACCCGTTCCTGGCGGTGAAGTTTGACCGCGCCGGCGAATACTTCCTCGAAATCCGCGACGTTCGCTACCAGGGCAACGCTTACTGGGAGTACGCCGTCGAGATCGCGAATCGACCGTTCGTCTCGAACGTCTATCCGCTCGGCATTGCGAGGGAACAGGAAACTCAGGTCGAACTGATTGGAACGCAGCTTCCGGAAGCGAAGACGGCATCAATGACGCTCGGCAAAGATCTGGCGGAAGGTCCGGCCTGGTCGCAGCTCAAGCTCGGTGACGATGTCTCGAACCCCGCACCGGTTTACGTGACGTCGCTGCCCGTCGTGCTGGAAACGGCCGACGATAACAACGCTCCGGATGCCGGTCAGATAGTGACGCTGCCGGCGGGTATCAATGGCCGCATCTCGACCGAGAGCGACGTTGACTGCTTCCGCTTCGAGGCGAAGAAGGGTGACAAGTTCACGTTTGAAGTACGGGCTCGGCGCTACCAGTCGTCGATCGACCCTTACATCCGAGTGCTCAACGCCGAGGGCAAGCAGCTTTCGGAGAATGACGACCTGCGTGACTTCAAACGCGGCTTTGCGGATTCGCGGATCGAGAACTGGGCTGCACCGGCTGACGGAACGTACGTGCTCGAAATCCGCGACATGCACCTGCGAGGCGGCGACAGCTTCGTCTACTTCATCGAAGCGACGCGGGCTGAGCCGCACTTCACTCTGTACGCCGACACGGACAAGACGCTGCTGACGCCAGGTACTAACGGCGTCGTCTTCGTGCAGCTCGAACGGAAGAACGGCTTCACGGGTGAAGTGCAGCTGCACATCGACGGCCTGCCGCCGGGCGTTGAGGCCGTCTGCGGTCGCATCCTGCCGGACAAGGGCCGCGATGGCTGCATCATCCTGCGGGCTGCTCCCGACGCGAAGCTGGACATCGCCGACGTCACGATCAGCGGCACATCGAGCTGGTCGCCGGCGGAAGGTGCCGCACCGCTCGACCTGGCCGCCGTCGCAACGGTCTACCAGGAGATGTATCAGCCGGGCGGTGGTCGCGGACACTGGCCGGTCGAC
This sequence comes from Planctomycetota bacterium, assembly GCA_029977045.1. Lineage (GTDB taxonomy): Bacteria > Planctomycetota > Planctomycetia > Planctomycetales > Planctomycetaceae > JAPOLP01. Next base: position 1,794 of record JAPOLP010000191.1, on the reverse strand, counting down.
GCTCACACGGTTTCGATCGGCGATCCGAACGACATCCGCGGCATCAAACTCAGCGAGAGCGACATCGTGTTGAAGCCGGGCGAGTCAAAGAAGATCGAAGTCGAAATTGTGCGGTCGGACGAGTACGACAAGAACGTGACGCTCGACGTCCGCTTCTTCCACCTCAGCGAGTTCTGTAACACTCTGCCGCCTGGCGTGAAGTTCGACGAAGGCAAAAGCTCGAAGCTGATCACAGGTAAGAACACGAAGGGCCACGTCGTGCTGACTGCCGACGCGAACGCCGCTCCGGTCGACCGCCAGCTTGTCCCCGTGACTGCCAACGTCTCGCTCAACTTCGTGATGAAGACAACTTTCTCCGCCGACCCGCTGTGGGTGTCGGTCGCCCCGAAGGAATAGGGTCCGAGGTGATGATGACACTTTTCAAGCAGGCCATAGTGTTCTGTCTGCTGGCCCTTCCGCTGACTGCCCTCGCCGACACGGTTGAATTCAAAACCGGCGCGTCGGCGACGGGAAAGATCACGTCGTACGAGGGCCGCAACGTCGTCCTTGAAGTGATGGTCGGCACGAAAACACTCACGCGGACCTATCCCAAGTCGCGGGTTAAATCGATCACCGTCGACGGCAAGACGTTCGATCCAAACTCAGATTCCGGACCGCGATCAACGAGCGGTCGCGTGGATCGATCGAAAGCAGAGATCCTCGCCGAGATCGCTGAGAAGGGGAAATCGGCTCCGGAATGGTACGAGTCGACGCCGCTGAATTACCCGCAGTCGCTCGACTTGAGCTGGCCCGAGCCGGCTCCGAAGCCCTGGGACAGTTCAAAGAATATCGGGCAGTACATCTGGGACAGAATCAATCCCAACTCCGGCAACTGGCACAGCGGCGTTCGCTTCATTCATCACGTTCTGGGAACAACGCAGGATCCCAACGTCCGGTTCCGCTGTATGCGAACTCTGGGGTCGATGTACCACAACCTGCTGCAGGACTATGCGCGAGCGGCGTTCTGGTACCGGCAGGCGGGGATCGAAAACGACCTGTCGAAGTTCCCGCACCCGTCCGTGCAGCTTGCCGACTGCTACTTCCGCCTGGGCAGCCGATCGATGGCTCTCGACACGCTGAAGAAGATGCCTCGCAAGCCGTACAGCGCGATCAAGCTGCTGGGCGACCTGGGCGAAACGTCCGAAGCGCTGCGGCTGGCTAACGCGTTCGCGAAGAATGGCGAAGCGTCGACGTCGTACCTCTACGCGGGCGATGCCTGCCGAGTTGCCGGACGGCTGAAGGAAGCCGAGGACTACTACCGCAAGGCCATCACCGGCATCAAACCCGCCGAAGCCGACAAGCCGCACCGCAAACGAGACAAGGCTCGTGCCGAAGCCAGTATCGCCGCGATCAGGTTCTACACGCTCGATCCGAAACAGGTCCGCGACGGCACCTACAAAGCCAGCAGCATCGGTTACGAGGATCAGGTTCACATTGAAGTCGTTGTCAAGGGCGGCGCGATCGAGTCAGTTCGCGTGACGCAGCATCGCGAGAAGCAGTACTACTCGTCGATCACCGACATGCCACGCAAGATTGTCGAGCAGCAGACGGTGGCCGGCATCGACGCAACCAGCAGCGCGACGATCACATCCGAAGCGATCATCAACGCGACGGCCAGAGCACTCGCCGACGGGCTGAAGTGATGCGCGCCGACTGGTTCCTGCCGGTCCTGCGCACGCCGAAACCTGATCGGCCCGAGCGTCCCGTTGGCGTGCTCGCTCGTCTAGCGAGAAAGCTGCTGCCCGCCGCGTGTTT
>JAPOLP010000809.1 GCA_029977045.1 Planctomycetota bacterium | reverse complement strand
TGGCCGCAAAGCTCAACCTGAAACCAGTTGACGAGATCGATGAACTGCCGGTGTACGGTCGCGGCGAACGCGTCCGCGTGAAGAACAAGCCGGCGGGGTACCAGGAGGTTCTCGTCACCGTTCACTGGCAGAAGGAAATCGACACACCCGAGTTCCGACAGTTTCTGCACGAAGCCCGCAGCTCGTACGAATCGCGAGTCGCTTCGGCATCGACTGAGGTCAAAGACGTCGAACCCTGGAAGGTACTCGGTCGCAAGTGGCACCTGATGCAGAAGGGCTTCCCCGCGGAGAAGCGTCCTCGCTGGAAGAAGGAGCTACTCGAAACGCTGTTCGACGTGATCGAGAAAGTCGTGCCCGACGCCGACGTTGTCTGGAACTAACGCCAGTTCGTCCGCTACCGAAAGAAGGGCGAGAAGAAAGACTGGCTGGTCATCACGACCAAACGCCGAGTCGGCATCGATCTGGTCGTGACACCGCAAACCGACGGCACCGGCCTCGGCGACGTCGCGTCACTCGTCACCGAACACGAAACCAAACCCGGCAAAGACGGCCGCGACACGATCCGCCTGCGAGTAGCGAAGATCGATCAAGTCCGTTCTCCAATACTTCGCGAGTTTCTCGAACGCTGCCGGTAGACTGCCTGCTGAAGCGATGCCCGAAATGCCGTATCGGGTGGATCGGGAGCTTGAATCACGGTCTCCAGGCCAGGCTGAAGAGTGTCCGACTGAATTACCCGTATGGTTGTCGCAAAACGTCAAGCGGCCACGCTGGCCCGTCGCGATGCGCGGGGTAGCGTGGCCACTCTGATGTTGATCGGTGCCGGAAACCCGGCGTAAACGCCGAGGGCTCATTCAGGCCAGTTGTCGGCTTTGAGAACGAATCTCGTCGAGCATCTTCAGACGCTTACAGCTGAGCGTCGAGCTTTTCGGTGATCTTTTCTTTCGGCAAGGCTCCGACCAGACGATCGACGACCTGACCACCTTTGAAGACCATCAGCGTTGGGATTGACTGAATGCCCTGCTGCGTCGAAATCTGCGGGTTCTCGTCAGTGTTGACTTTTCCGACCTTGACCCGGCCAGCGTATTCCTCGGCGATCGCGTCGACAGTCGGAGCCAGCATGCGGCACGGTCCGCACCACGGAGCCCAGAAATCGACCAGCACGGGAACGTCGCTATCGATGACCTCAGCCTGAAAATTGCCATCCGTAAATTCAGCAGCCATTGTGTACTCCTGTTAGTTGCCTGCCGCTCGATTGGCGGCGAATTGTGATCAGTTCTGATGTCCGGGAAGGCCGGATTCTAGGAGCCCCCCGAACAGTGTCAACGTGCCCTCAGACGCGTCGACGAGTGGGAATCTTTCGTCTGTCTGGCTCTATTCCCACGAAACGGGATTCACGGCTCCCGCCGCAAGAGCCGCTCCGAAAGCGAGCCCCAGTAACAGGATCATACGCCACACAAGCAGAGCACGTCCTGACCCGAATGCGTCAACCAGGCGGCGACCTTTCGCCGTCTCGACCAGACACCACTGAGCCCGCCAGATGCCCAGTCCACAGACGAAGGCAATCGCCGCTCCCATGAAAACCTGCGAGCTGACCACGGGACTCAACCGTCCAGCAGCTTGAGAAACGCGGCCAGCCAGGCGGGATGCGCCGGCCACGCCGGAGCGGTCACCAGATTTCCATCGACGTGAGCCCCGTCGATCGGCGTTTCGACAAACGTCCCACCAGCCAGGTTCACCTCTGGAGCACAGGCCGGGTAAGCCGAGCAACTTCGTCCGGTGATCACTCCCGCCGCCGCCAGCAACTGCGCCCCGTGACAGATCGCGGCGATCGGCTTGTTCGCTTCAGCGAAATGCCGCACGACATCGAGCACCGCTGCGTTCAGCCGGATGTATTCCGGAGCCCTACCGCCAGGGATCACCAGCGCGTCGTAGTCAGCCGGATTGATCTCCGCGAACGTTGCGTTGAGTGCAAAGTTGTGCCCCGGTTTTTCGGAGTAAGTCTGATCGCCCTCGAAGTCGTGAATCGCGGTGCGGATCGTCTCGCCCGCCTGCTTGTCCGGGCAGACGGCGTGAACCGTGTGCCCGACCATCAGCAGAGCCTGAAACGGCACCATGATTTCGTAGTCCTCGGCGAAGTCGCCGGTGACGATCAGGATCTTCCGACTGGCCATGACGCTACCTCTACTGCTCGCTGCGACCGATGCCGTTGTGAATCGCGGACTCGGTGATGACCTTGTCCATGAAAATGTCGTGCGACTGCATCGGGATTTCGGCGAACATCTGGCAGTCGAAGGCCAGAGCGACCAGCGGGCAGTCCGGGCGGGCGTGTTCGAGCAGCTTGTCGTAGTAGCCCTTGCCGTGGCCGGTGCGTCCGCCGCGTTCGTCGAATGCGACGCCAGGGACCATGATCAGGTCGATGTCCTGCGGCTGGACGACTTTCTCGGGCAGGCGACGCAGTTCCTGTTTCGGTTCCAGGATCGAGTACATGCCGAGTTCCAGCTCGTCCATCGACTCCAGCAGGAACAGTTCGAGTTCGCCGTCGTCGTTGCACCAGGGAACGATGATGCGTTTGCCGGTCGCCAGAGCGTCGGGCAGAGCGAACCGCGTGCGAACCTCGGCCCGCACGTCGACGTAGTACATCACGGTGCCGGCCTGCTGAAACTCAGGCAGCTCCATGAACTTGCGAATGATCGTCGCACTGAGCCCGTCTTTGTCTTCCTGATTGCGGCGATTTTCGTGCGCCTGCTTGCGGATGAACTGCTTCAGTTCACCAGGATCCATTGCCGATTCGGTCGCAGTCTGAGTCGTCATTTTTGCCTCCGTGACGAGTAATTTTGGCACCAGCGGCGACGATAGCGACGCCCGATCTGGTTTTCAAACTGACGAGTTCTGTCGAGCTTCAAGGCTTGTGGATCCAGCGTAAAAACGAGCACACTGGCGTCGAGTCATTCGGAATTCTGAGTAAACGCAATGCTCCTCGAATCTGCACCTATGTCGCTTAACAAACGAAGAAGCCGACCTATCGTCGTTGATGGCGTGAATTACCGCTGGCGGATAGCAGCGGTTCGCCATCAGGACACGGATTCGTACGTGCTGGTCGTTATCCAGCCTCCGGACAATGGGCAACGAATCGCCATTCGCGTTCCATCTCGCGATTTCTATTCCGACCTGTCGGATACCGACTGCGGACCAGGCGAACGTGATCCTGCGCTCTACTTGCCAATCACTCCCGCCTTCGTGCAAGAGTGTATCGCCGCCGCACGCGAGGCCGGTTGGTCTCCGCTGAGGTCGGGTCCGCAGTTAGAGTTCGACCTTTCTGAATTAGGTCTTTCTCGATGATTGTCGCGAGGTCGCGATTCAGCCTGATATCTCAAGCCCCTCTTATTTGATTCCAGCCGACCAATGCCCGAACTGAAACTGGCTGTGGCGACTCGCCACTTCAAACTTCCGCTGAAACGAGCCCTCGACACGGCTGCCGAGATCGGGGCTCGCGGACTGCAGTTTGAT
>JAPOLP010000307.1 GCA_029977045.1 Planctomycetota bacterium | reverse complement strand
GCTTCGACCACTACATCGGTGAGGTCACGGCGACACTGCAGAAGCAGGAAGCGCTCGACAATACGTTGATCTTTGTGCTGGCTGACAATGGCCGACCGTTTCCGCGGGCCAAAACGCGACTGCACGATTCGGGGATGAAGACGGCGCTGGTCGCACACTGGCCGCAAGGCATCAAACAGCCGGGCTCGGCCTGCAGTAGCATCGTCAGTGTCATCGATCTCGCACCGACGATTCTTGGCGCGGCAGGAGTCCCGGCAGCCGACTCGATGCAGGGTGTCAACCTGGCGCCGATCTTCAAGAGCATCTCAGCACAGCCACGGCGGATCGCGTTTTCCGAGCACAACTGGCACGACTATGAGGCGTTGGGCCGCAGCGTTCGCAAGGATAACTATATGCTGGTCCGCAACTGGCGTCCGCAGCTGCCATGGCAGGGACCGGCGGATTCCGTCCGCTCACCGTCGTTTGTCAGCCTGAGGAAGCTGCGTGACGCGAAGAAACTGTCCTTCGCCCAAGCCGATGTCTTCCTGGCACCACGACCGGAAGTCGAGCTGTACCGCGTCGATGGAGATCCGCATCAGGTGGGGAACCTGGCAGGCAGGGTCGAGTTTGCGGACATTCAGAAGGACCTCTCGATGCTGCTCGACAGGTGGCAGGACGAGACTGGCGACAGCGATCCCGGAAACATCTCACAAGACTCGTTCGATCGCGAAACAGGAGAGCGAATCGTGAAGGGCGAGGGCTATCGCGGAACGACTCCCGGAGAAGACCGAAATGCCGACCGAATCAACGCTCCCGGACCACGCTGACTGCGCGGTTTCTAATCTTGTTTAACCCGAAGCCAGCGGCGACGGCGTTTCAGATGTCGGGTCAACACCGTCGCCTCTGGCTTCGGGTCAAACGACTTTCTCAAAAGTCCTCGAAACGTTGACGAGAACTCATTTCGGCCCGTCAATTGCCATGAGGAGATTCCACGAATCGCTGCCGGGCGGCCTGCGGGCCGGGTCTGAAACTCGAACGAGGAACGTTAGTCATGGAGCAGCAAGGTCTTAGGCAGTCGTCGCGGCTGAAAATGTCGATCGCCGCGTGTGCTCTGGTCGTCGCCGCAACCACTGCCGATCCGGCAGCGCAGGCCGCCAGCGGGGGAGTTGCCGCAGCCACGGCGGCAGGCAAGTGCGTCGAGACCGTCCTGCTGGAAAAGATTTCCGCCTACTGCGCGCGGAGCTGGCAGAATGCCGGGATCGCTCGTCAGGACTGGAGCGACTGCACTCAGGAAGTCTATTCCCGACTGCTCTCGCGCGTTCGTGAGAAAGACCTGCGTCTGATCTTTGACGACGACGAATCGCCCGAACGCCGCGAGTTGAATCGGGCGATCTGGGCGACGGCTCAGCGCTGGCGGCGTGCTCCGCGACCGGCGGCGTTGAATGGCGACGACACTCGTCCCGAACGCGTCGACACCTGGCCGGAGAAGATGGAATCGCTCTCGCGGGTTGAACGAGCGATGGACTCTGGCGACGCTCGTCTGACTCCGATACAGCGACAGATCGTCAAACGCTGGACCGACGGCGAATCGATCAGCGGCATCGCCGACGCCCTCGACATGACGACTGCTCGCGTCAGCGACGAGAAGTACAAGGCGATCCAGAAGCTGCGAACGCACTTTGGAACGGTTTGATCCGCATCGAAAGCGAGTAATCGGTTCGCGGCGGCAGGTGGCTGGTTGACGGCACACAGGCCGCTGCCCATACTGCCGCCCCTTGCGACAGCAGGCTCCTGCTCAGAATGTCACGGGAGCACGAGCCTGCCTCCGAGTGCGGTGGCAACTCCGTGAACCGGGTCAGGCGGGAAACCGAGCAGCCCTAAGCGAAAGTGTCAGGTGCATGAGGGGGCAGGTTCGTGCTCCCGTTTTTCATGCGCGGTCGGCGAGATCGAGAGGCGCCAAAAAACGCCGACTGCCGGCCATTCGCAGCCCCAGCCAATCAGTGCTTCTATCTGCTTCGGTTTCCGATCAGAAGCTGAAGCCATTCCCGCCGTTGTTATCGCTGGCTGCATCGTCAGTTGCAGCAGCGTCATCAGCGGGCTCGTCTTCTTCCGGATTGTCCGAAGCGAACTCGGGCAGAATCGGCTGCCGTTCCGGATGAGCGTGGTAGTTCGGGAACTCCTGGCCTGCCTCGCGAATGCAGACTGTCAGCCCCGTTTCGGTTGCCATGATCAGGCGATCGGTCAGCTCGTTTCCGTAGCGAATCGAAAAGCCCTTCAGCGGCATGACTCCAACGACATAGCCTGACGATCGATTCACGACGACGATGTTGTTCGTCTGGTCGGTGAAAAACACCAGGCCCCGCGTTGCTCCGACAAAGTCGACCATGCCGGGGAGCCACCACTGGCGGATGCCCGTTCGCTTGTCGACGCTGAAAACGCCTTCGCCATGCGGGAAGATGTAAACGCTCTCGCCGATGTTTCTCGCGGCTTTGCGGATGGGCAAACCGGCCACAAACTTCCACAGAATGTTGCCCGTCGTGCGGTTCAGGCAGTAGACGTTGAAGTCCTCAGATGCGAGGAAAATCACGTCGAACTTACCCAGGGCATCGTCGTAGTTCAGGTCTTCACCGGGGTCGAGTTCGCCGTCTCCATCGCGATCCTCGTCGATCGTTGACGTCCCCAGCGGCGCGGACACCGGTCGGTCAGTTTCCAACTGCCAGAGAAGTTTGCGGTTCGTTGCCGTCAGCGAATACAGCGAGTTGTCCTGGCTGGCAAAGCTGACGACCAGCTGATTGGTTACCGGCGGTGCCGTGATGATCTTTGCTGACTTGTATCGCCAGTTGAGTGCGACGCCACTCCATTGAGGCAGACGGCCCTCTTCATGCAGTTCTCGAACCTTCTTCAGGTCGTAAGCGAAAACACTGCCATCGAGAGATCCCAGGTAGACCTGATCGCGGTCGATCGCCGGGCTGGTCGACGGAGAGTTGGACAGCTCCAGTTCCCATTCGACATTGCCGTCGAACTTGTCGATTGCAAACACCTTCAGCCCCGCAACGACAAGAACAATATCGTCGTTGGCGACCGCCGCGTAGCTGGGGTCGTCTCTGCGACCGAGCTGGCGAGCCCAGCGTTTCACTCCCGTGTCGGCATCAAATGCTGTCACGGTACCGGCCGATGACTGCACGTAAACGTTGTCTTCACCCAGCGACAGATGCCGCACGCGGTCACGGCGAATATCCATCGTCGCCTGGCTCCACCAGGCACGTTCGAGCCCATAGCGGGAGAGCATTCGCCCGGTTGGCAGTTCGCCCTGACTGAGTCGCTGCGCCTGAACGGTGCTGGAGAGTCCGCCAATCAGAATGGCCACACAAATTGCAAGTTCCCGACGGAACATGGCTGCCTCTTGGGGCTGCGGGCTGTGCCCGGTTGAATTTCTGACGATTCGCATCGACTGCTTGTCTACGCTCAATCACCAGCTTCTGGTCTGGCCTCGTGCCGGTTAACTCCTGACTCGGTGCCACTGCCGTTGTCCACGGAGAGCCACCAAGTCGACATGCTCCAGAATCTCACAGGCAATTCTACCGCGAAGAACCGTGCCGTGAGGCATTCCGGGCAGAAACACGAGACAATGGTCAGCTTCGATCGGCCATGACGTCCGTGCCGACACAATCCCAACTTCCGGAACAACCCGCCGCGTTTTCGCCAGAGTTGCAAACGGGCAGCAGGCCCGTCCCCTTGCCCGCTCTGCGGAGCAGATTCTACGAACCGACTTCTGACGGTCTCCAGCACGCCTGATCCGAAAGGACCACCCCGTACGAGGCCCGGACGCACAGCCGGAGCATCCGGACTTTCCTGACAGACAGGCGGGACCGCACTGTCGGATGGGCACATCGAGCCGGACTCCGCTTGCTTGAGTCACCGGACGGGATCGTTAGAGTGGCCTGCCGATCCTCAGATTGCTCTAGTTCGGGCTTCTCAAGCCCTGCCAGTCGACCATCGACTCAGACAACTCCATTGAAAGGTGTCCCCTCGTGGATGCGAAAATTGTCCTCCTGCCGGGTGACGGAATCGGCCCGGAAGTCGTCAACGAAGCCGAAAAAGTTCTGAACGCCGTCGCGTCGAAGTTCGGGCACTCGTTCGAGATGCCCCGATTTCCGATGGGCGGCAACGCGATCGACAGTCATGGAGATCCGCTGCCGGACGACACACTCGAGGCCTGTCTCGCGTCGAACGCCGTGCTGCTGGGAGCAGTTGGCGGCCCGAAATGGGACGACCCGAACGCCAAAACCCGACCGGAAGCCGGCCTGCTTCGCATCCGCAAGGAAATGAAGCTGTTCGCCAATCTGCGACCGATCAAGACGTACTCGGCTCTGCTGGCTTCATCGCCGCTGCGTCCGGAAATCGTCGAGGGCGTCGACATCCTCTTCTTCCGTGAGCTGACTGGCGGCATCTACTTCGGTCCGTCAGGCCGCCGCGACGGCGAAAACGGTGAGGAAGCGTTCTCGGAAATGGTCTACTCGACTGGCGAAGTCGAGCGGATCGTCCGGCTGGCCGCTGCCGCCGCTCAGAACCGCAAGGGCAAGCTGACGTCGGTCGACAAGGCGAACGTTCTGGAAGTCTCGCGACTCTGGCGACAGACGGCGACGAAAGTCGTCAACGAGGAGTTTTCCGGCCTCAACTTCGAGCACGTTCTCGTCGACGCGATGGCGATGCACCTGATCTCGCGTCCGGGAGACTTTGATGTCGTCGTCACCGGCAACCTGTTCGGCGACATCCTGACAGACGAAGGCTCCATGATCACCGGCTCGATGGGCATGCTGCCTTCGGCGTCGATCGGTTCGGATGGGCCGGGGCTTTATGAGCCAATTCACGGTTCGGCTCCGGATATCGCCGGCCAGGGCATCGCGAACCCACTGGCAACGATCCTCGCTTCGGCCATGCTGCTGCGGCATTCACTGAGCCTTGAAGAGGAAGCGTCGCTGATCGAAAAAGCGGTCGATGACGTCCTTGCCGCCGGACACCGCACGAAGGACCTCGCTCGCGGCGGCGCAAGCCTCAGCACTACAGAAATGGGTGAGCAGGTTCTTGCTGCCCTGAATCAGGCCTGACCGTGAGCGATTCCGCCTGCAGAGTGATCCGCATTGCCACGCGAGCGAGCCAGCTAGCCCTGTGGCAGGCACATCACGTCGCCGATCTGATCCGCAACTCGACCAGCGACTGCGACGTCGAGGTCGTTCACATTTCGACGGAAGGTGACCGCGACCGAAACCGATCGCTCGCAGCCATGGGCGGCGTCGGCGTCTTCACCCGCGAAGTTCAGGCCGCGGTGCTCGATGGTCGGGCCGATCTCGCGGTCCATAGCCTCAAGGATCTGCCGACTGAAACCGCTGCCGGTCTGACTCTCGCTGCGGTGCCGGATCGGTATCCAGTGCATGACGCACTGATCCTGCCATCGAGTACCGAGTTGTCAGAAGCCTCTGGCGGCGAAGAGTTGGTTCGCAGCCTTCCGGCTGGAGCGCGAGTCGGAACTGGTAGCCCGCGGCGGCAGGCTCAATTGCTGCACTTCCGCGACGACCTGGAAATGCTCGACATCCGAGGCAATGTCGAAACGCGACTGAAGAAGCTCGACGACGGCGAATACGACGCGATCGTGCTCGCAGAAGCCGGCCTGCGGCGTCTCGAACTCGCGGACCGGATCAGCGGCCTGCTGCAACCGCCGCTGATGCTGCACGCCGTTGGCCAGGGAGCACTCGGCATCGAATGCCGCGCTGACGACGAGTTCACTCGAAACTGCCTTGCCGCAATCTCGAACGCCGACGTGCTTCCCGCCGTGTCCGCCGAACGCAGTCTGCTCCGCGAACTTCGAGCCGGCTGCCACGCTCCAGTGGGCGTTTCCAGCCGAGTCTCCGATGACGCCGTGTTCCTGGAAGGCGTCGTCCTCAGCCCTGACGGCACCGAGCGTTTCGGGGGCGAGATCGAACGCCCTCGCGACGAAGCCGAATCCGCCGGAGCCCTGCTCGCCCAGGTCCTGATCGCCCAGGGCGCAAGCCGTTTTCTAGTCTGACCACTTGACCGGCTCAGTGAGCCACCATGAAATCCCGCGGGCTCACTGGCCGAATGGAATCAGCCGAATTGAATCGGTGGATGCGGAAAGCAGAAACGTGGTTTCTCCAGTTTTGCCTTCCGAGCCGCCATGCGTTAGCCTCGCTTCCGGGTGTAGTAACGGGTATCGCCACCGCATTACTCAGCCCTATCAGCGAAGACTTCTGCCCTTGTTTCAAGGGTTTTGCCCCCGTAGCTCAGTAGGATAGAGCGACGGTTTCCTAAACCGTAGGTCACAGGTTCGAATCCTGTCGGGGGTGCTTGCCTCGCTATCGCGAGGAATTGCCGATGCTACTGGTGCTTGAAAGCCAGCAGTTTCCAGCTTCGCCTTCTTGTCCCTTGCTGGCCCTGTCCGCTGGTCGTACTTGACTTTTTGCTTGACTTCGTCGAGTTGCCAGTTTGACGCACCGGTCAGCTTCTCGTCGCTCAGCATTACGTAGTGTTTGCCTGCGACCAGACTCGACTGACCGACCCACTTGCAGATGACGTCCTGTGGCTCCGCCTTCGTCCCCTCAAGCCCGCAGAGCTTCCGGGAAATAAAGGAAGCCCGCAGGTTCTGCATCGGTCTAAGCCAGCAATCAACGCCAACCTGCTCGGCAAGGCGGTAGGCTGGTAAGGCGTAGCCATCATATTGGCCGCG
>JAPOLP010001117.1 GCA_029977045.1 Planctomycetota bacterium | reverse complement strand
CAGCCATGCACGCGAGTCTTGTCGGCGGCCTCGAAGAAGACGTCCTCGTACTTCAGATTTTCCGGTTGCCAGTTTCCGTCGGGGAACTTCGTGGGAAAAAACAGCAGTAGTTCATCGATCGTCCGAAACGGTCGAGTCCTGCTGTCGTTTCCCGGTGGCGACGCCGAAGCGCTCACGCTTTGCCCCTCGCACTGGGCGATCACTCCAAACAGAAGCACCGGTTGCAGCATCACAACGATCAGTCGGGAGATTCGATTCATGGAACTCTCCTGATGTCAGGAACTCGCGGCACCGCCGCTGTCAGCGGCTCTCCGATGCAGACCGACATTCTCCGAAGTCGGCCTCAAACTGGAAGACCAGGTGCCGAGGCGTTAATCAATCTCACGAATATGTAGCAGCCCGCTGCGACCAGCAGTACATCGCCTTCCAGGAGATTTTCGATGGGAAGACAGCTCGACCGATTTCTCGCTGAGCATTCCGCGATGACGCGGCGGTTCTTTCTCGGTCTGGGAGCCGCTGGTTCACTCGCCTGGGCACGGTTGGCGTCGAGTGCAGAAGCCGGATCGGCTCTGGACAAGCGAGATCCTCAACTGGAGGCTGCGATCGCAGGTCTCGAATCCTGGCTGACGGTGCAGGACGACTTTCGTGACGTCTCGCGCGGTAAGCCGACGCCTCATTCGCTGCCGGACGAGAAGAAGGCGGAAGTCGGCATGACACGCGAGACGTGGCGACTGGAAGTCGTCTCGGACCCGGACAATCCGGCGCGACTCAGGTCGCCGCTGACGATCGCGGACGGCACGGCACTCGACTTCGCTGGACTGATGAAGCTGGCCGAGAAGAACACCGTACGGTTCGCGAAAGTGATGACCTGCCTCAATATTGGCTGCCCGCTGGGGACGGGTATCTGGGAGGGCGTGCCGCTGCGTGACGTCGTCTGGCAGGCCCAACCAACCGAGAACCTGCGACGCGTCTTCTACCACGGATATCACAACGACGATCCGGCACAGATTTTCCGCAGCTCACTGCCGATTGGCCGAGTGTTCGAAGACCCTTTCGACATGCCGCCGGTGATTCTGTGTTACAAGCTCAACGGCGAATGGCTGACCAGCGAACGCGGCGGCCCGGTCCGAGTCGTCGTGCCCGAGGCTTACGGCTTCAAGTCGATCAAGTGGGTGCAGCGGCTGACTCTGTCGAACATTCCGCACGCCAACGATACCTACGCCGAGAAGAACAACGACGTCGACAGCCCGCTGAAGTCGTTTGCCGCGACGCTGCACGTTCCGAAGGAAGCGAAGGCTGACGAGCCGCTGGCGATCACCGGGTACGCTCAGGTGGGCATCTCCGGCGTGTCGAAAGTCCAGGTCTGGCTGCACGATGACAGTCAGCCTCTGCCGGAAGACGATCGCCATTTCAGCACGGCGCCGTGGGTCGATGCGGAGATCCTCTCTCCGCCTCAAAAGTGGGGCGGCGGCCTGCCCGACGACAAGCTACCGCAGCCGATCCTCAACTTCGATCCGGAAACCAGTCAGCCAAAGCAGTGGCCGCTGCGACTCGCGAAGATCCACTGGGCGGCGCTGCTGCCAGGCCGTCCGGCTGGCAAGTACACGCTCCGTTGCCGAACGATCGACGACAAGGGCATCGCTCAGCCCCTGCCGCGACCGTTTCGTAAGTCAGGCCACGCGGCCATTGAGCAGGTTGGGATCAAGATCGCATGAAGCGGTCGAGACTCAATCAGACAGTCCCGCCGCTTCGCAACCGGCGCTCGGTTCGCAGAAAGGCAACGACGTAGATCACGCTGACCGGGATTCCCGTCAGCAGGGTGCTGACGGGATCAGCCGGTGTGACAGCGCTGAGGGCGGCGAGCATTGCCGGGATCCCAAGCAGCCAGTGTCGCCCCGTTCGCCGCGCGATCGCGTATGCAACGATGGCAACCGCGGCGACGAGCACGATCTCATTGATCGAGACTGAAAAGAGTGCTGAATTCATTGGTCCTACTCCTGCCCAGGTTCTGCGTTCAGACAATCAGTCCGAAAACGCGTGACACGAGCCGGCAGCACTTGCGTGAAACTCTTCGTCAGCGACTGTCAGGCGTTGGCTTCTTCGCTGACTTCTGCGTTCTCTGTGTCGAATTTCGGGGGCTCGAATTTCGGTGCTGTGACCACCGGGGCTTCTTCCGGAGCAGCCGGTCGTG
>JAPOLP010000874.1 GCA_029977045.1 Planctomycetota bacterium | reverse complement strand
GTCGGGCTTGAGCGGGATGCGCAGGTCGCCAGCCTCGAAGTTCCGCAGCAACAGTTCGTACCGCAGTTCGCTGTAGCCTTCCGGCTTCGGAAACGGCACGCGGTTCTCCGGCACGTTCGACATGCACATGCGGAAGCAGTACGCCTGAATGCGATCGTCGCCCTGCCCTTCCTCGCCCGGCGGTTCGCCATGCACGCCCGGCAGCAGACCGCTCGACGGATCACCCGGCTTCACGTACGGGTCGACCTGGTGCGTGAAGAGATGCTTGTGCGTGTTGTACTTCTTCTCGACGCCGTTCAGCGTTTCTCCGTACTGCGAGTTCGGCTCACGACCGACGGCAAAGCTGACGCCTGCCGCCGCCAGGAGATCGCCTTCGTAAGTCGCGTCGACAAACATCCGCCCGCGGTAGGTTTTGCCGGACTCCATCGTGATCGAGCTGATCCGCTCGCCGCTCTTTTTCACTCCAGTGGCCCGGTTCAACCGCTCGTTACGGACGACGGGGATCTTCTCCTCCGCGAGCATTTCCAGATAAAGCTGTTCGGCGACTTTTGGCTCGAACGTCCACATGGCATCGTCACTCGCGCGGTAGCGGTCGTATTTGTCGCGATCGACCAGCGGCCAGACGGCCGGGTTGTCGTAGTGCTTCTTGATCCGCCGGTAGAACTCGCGCGAGATCCCGCCGATGACGTCCTTGTTCCCCGAGTCCGTCCAGCCGAGTCCGCCGCTGGTCAGTCCGCCGATGTGCCGGCCCGGTTCGACGAGGATCGTCGTCTTCCCCATCCGAGCCGCCTGAATCGCCGCCGCCGCCCCGGCCGACGTGCCGCCGTAAACAACAACGTCGTACTGAACTTCCTGCGCAGTCGC
Source organism: Planctomycetota bacterium (assembly GCA_029977045.1). GTDB lineage: Bacteria > Planctomycetota > Planctomycetia > Planctomycetales > Planctomycetaceae > JAPOLP01. The sequence goes on along the minus strand of JAPOLP010000874.1, from coordinate 2,350 downwards.
AGAACCTGTTTGAAGTGCGAACAGACAGACCGAAAGCAAACCAGCGAAGCAGTAGCGCAGCATGAAACTTTCTCCGGGGTGAACTCTGATCAGCGGAGCGAAACGGTATCTCAGCGGCGAGTCGGAAAAAACTGACCGGGAGACAGTCCGTCGAACGATCTCCCCGCAGTCGGTTACTTCTGCTGCATTCGCGTCACTGCTAGAACTCTCGGCAATCATTGCAACCCACGTCCCCGAATCTTTTCAGGTCATTGTTCACCACAGAGACACAGAGGTCACAGAGACTGGCTGCTGACAGCTCCACTCTGTGCCCTCTGTGTCTCTGTGGTAAATACCGACCCCCCATGGCAGGAAGTACCCTGGCACGTTTTCAAATCGTGGAGCCCCTCATGCGCCCGTTCCTCATGACACTTCTGCTTCTTTCGACGACTGCAACGTCGGTATCCGCTCAGCGAATCGAGATTCCTCGGCGTCATGAGAAGCCGCCGGGGCCGCCGTTGTCGGCTGAAGAAGCCGTGAAGAAGATGACGGTGCCGGAGGGCTTCTCCGTCGAGATCGTTGCTGCCGAGCCGGACGTCGTGAATCCCGTCGCGATGGCGATCGACGAACGCGGCCGCTTCTGGATAACCGAATCGTTCGAGTACCCGCGCCGCGAGCCCGGTCCAGGCCGTGACCGCGTCAAGGTGCTTGAAGACACCGATGCTGATGGCAAGGTCGACAAGGTCAGCGTGTTCCTCGACGGGCTGAACATCCCCAGCGGAGTGGCCGTCGGGCATGGCGGTGTCTGGGTTGCGAACTCGCCGGACATCCTGTTTGTGCCCGATGCCGACCGCGACGGCGTCGCCGATGGCAAGCCGCAGGTTGTCGTCACGGGTTTTGGCCGAACGGACACGCACGAGCTGCCGAACTCGCTGACGTGGGGGCCGGACGGCTGGCTGTACGGGCTCAACGGCGTCTTCAACTTCAGCCACGTTCGCTATCACGAGAGCAATCCGAACTTCGACAAGGAACATCCCGGCTGGCCGCTGACCTGCGCGATGTTCCGCATCAATCCGCGAACGCGCGAGTTTCAGGTCTTCGCGGAGGGCACCAGCAATCCGTGGGGCATCGCATTTAACGACGACGGAGAAGCATTCCTGAGTGCCTGCGTGATCGACCATCTGTGGCACATCACCGAGACCGGTTACTACCACCGGCAGGGCGGGCCGTATCCGCCGTTTACCTGGAAGATCGAATCGATCGTCGAGCACAAGCATCAGATGGCGGCCTACTGCGGCATTCACTGGTTCGACAGCGACGCGTATCCCGAGCAGTACCGCCGCAAGCTCTACATGGGCAACATCCACGGCGGCTGCATCAACAGTGACCGGCTGGAGAAGAACGGCTCGACATACAAGGGCCTGCCCGAGCCCGACTTCCTGACGGCCAACGACGCCTGGTTCATGCCCGTCGTCCAGAAAACCGGCCCCGACGGCTGCCTCTACATCCTGGACTGGTACGACCGCTACCACTGCTACCAGGACGCCAACGCCGACCCCGAAGGCATCGAACGATCCAAAGGCCGCCTCTACCGAGTCCGCTACAAACAGTCGCCGCGAGTTGAAAAGGGCTTTGATCTCGCGAAGAAGTCAGACGACGGGCTGATCGCGCTGCTGAGAGAGCCAAACGATTTCATCCGCTGGACCGCGACGCGACTGCTGCAGGAACGCGCATCTACAGCGACTGTGTCGAGATTAATGAGGATCGCCGAGCCGGATTACGTCCTGCCGATTCAGCGTCGGCACGCGTTGTTCTCGCTCATCGGCGCGACGGTGCTGAATCCGGAACATGAAGACGTGGTCGCACCGAGACTCGTCCACTGGTTCATGACCGGAAACGACGACGTCGCTAGAGCGTTGGCAGCACGCACACTGGTACGGTTGCCGAAATTCCGAGCAAACCTGATTGAAAACATCTGGCGTGCAGACTGGGACAATGCGGACCTCAGCAATCTTCCGCCTGCCGTTCAGTTACAGACAGCGATCGCGATCTCAACGCTGCCGGATTCGCCGCAGCTGCTGGAAGGGTTCCTGAAGATTCTGGCCGCAGGACAGAACGATCGACTGATCCCGCACATCGTTTGGCAGAACCTGCACCCACGTCTCGAAGCACACGCCACGCAATTCGTCGAGTTGCTGCACCGCGAGCCATACCTGGAAGCCGTCAACGCGACCCAGATGATGCCGCGAATCGTCGAACGCATCCTCGGCCGACAACATCCCGACCTGACACCGGTTGCGGCCTTGTTCAAGTTCCTTGCAAACGGTCCGTCGTCTAACGGTGAATTGGCAGCACAAACGCTCGACGTTCT
>JAPOLP010000169.1 GCA_029977045.1 Planctomycetota bacterium | reverse complement strand
TCACCGGCGGCAACGCACAGCGGTCGCAGGCTGTCGATCTCGAAGTTGCTGACAACGCCCTGCAGCACGGCGACGGTTCGTTCGAGGCCCATCCCGGTGTCGATGTTCTTCTTCGGCAGCGGAATCAGGTTGTTTGGCGGGTCGCCTTCGCGGTTGAACTGCGTGAAGACGAGGTTCCAGATCTCGACCTCTTTGGCGTTCGCCGGCTGGTAGTAGATCTCCGAGCACGGACCGCAGACGCCGTCGGGGCCTTCCGTCGGAGCACTCGCCGGCCAGAAGTTCTCGTCCTCGCCTTCGCGGCGGATGCGTTCGACGGGTAGGCCGATCTCGTCCTTCCAGATGTTGAATGCTTCGTCGTCGTCCAGGTAGACGGTCGCGGTCAGGCGGTCGGCTTCGAGGCCCAGCCACTTCTTGTCGGTCAGGAACTCCCACGCCCAGTGGATGGCTTCCTTCTTGAAGTAATCGCCGAACGAGAAGTTGCCGAGCATCTCGAAGAACGTGTGGTGGTACGCCGTGACGCCGACGTTGCCGATGTCGCCCGTCCGGATGCACTTCTGGCAGGTCGTCGCCCGAGTGAACTCCAGCGGCCCGATGCCCAGGAACTCCTTCTTGAACTGGTTCATGCCGGCGGGCGTGAACAGCACGGTCGGGTCGTCGTGCGGAACGAGCACGTCGCTGGGGCGGCGGACGCAGCCTTTGGACTCGAAGAAGGCGAGGTACTTTTCGCGAAGTTCGTCAGTTTTCATCAGGGAAATCCAGGGAAAGGGACGTCAATCGGGGCGGCATGATAATGAGGAGCCAGACGCCCGGAAACCGGCCCGAAGACGGGGTTACAGACAGCTCACGCCGGGTGGCTGGGGACGAGCTTGCTAGCCCTCAGTGATGGAACATCTGGGGGCTCCTCACTCGTACCTCGCTCGTCGACCCCAGCCACCCGCCGGCCCGAAGACGCCATCTGCGGCGGTACGGAGGACCCACTGAGCCTCGCCTCCCGCATCCCGGAAGCGTCCGCTACGATGCCCGGCCAACCCGGCGGCTGGCGACCGATGATCGTCGCCAACGTTGACTCCCCTGTTGATTCTGCCCAGTTGAGGAGCCGGCCTGATGCCCGTTTCCGTCCGTCCGCGTGTTCTGGTGGCGATCCTTCTTTCCGGCCTGCTCGCGTTCAGCGGGTTGGCCACTGCCAGCATAAGTGCTCAGGAACCGGATGCTGCGACGACGGCGAGTGCAGAGGCCGCGAGCGACAGCGAGGATGCTCAAGCTGGCGAGACTCAGGCCACCGCGCCAGATCAAAACGCCGCAGCGAGCGAGGCCGCACAAACGACAGCTGCACCTGATCCGCCGAAAACCGATGACTCCGAGGGCGGCGAACCGGAGGCCAATGGTCTGCAGGCGGCGATTGACGGCGCGTTCGGGAAGCTCAACGACGTTCTGATCAGCATCTTCTTCTTCAACGTCCTGAAGCTGGTCAGTAGCGAGCCGACACACAGCATTCCGCTCGCCGTTGCGCTGCTCGTCAGCGGCGCGATCTTCTTCACGCTGCGGATGGGCTTCATCAACTTCCGAGGCTTCAAGCACGCGATCCTCGTCACGGCAGGCCGCTATGACAATTCGCACGATCACGGCGAGGTCAGCCACTTTCAGGCGCTGACAGCAGCTTTATCAGCGACGGTCGGACTGGGCAATATCGCGGGCGTGGCGATCGCGATTGCGACCGGCGGTCCCGGAGCCACCTTCTGGATGATCATGGCCGGCCTGCTGGGCATGTCGTCGAAGTTCGTCGAATGCACGCTCGGCCAGAAATACCGCGAAGTCCGCCCGGACGGACACATCATGGGCGGTGCGATGTTCTATCTGTCAAAGGGCCTGAAGGAACTCGGCCTCGGTCCCTTTGGAAACTTCCTCGCCGTGTTCTTCGCAATCCTGTGCATCGGCGGTTCGTTCGGCGGCGGCTGCGCGTTTCAGGTCAGGCAGTCGCTCGACGCCGTCGGTCAGTCGATCCCGTTTCTGGCGGATTCGGCGAACCACTGGGTGTATGGCGTTCTGATGGCTGGAGCAGTCGGCGTCGTCATTATCGGCGGCATACGCTCGATCGCCCGCGTCGCTGAGAAGATCGTTCCGATCATGTGCGGTGTGTACGTCGTCGCCGCCATCGTCATCATCCTGATGCACCTCTCCGACGTGCCGGTCGCGTTTTCACGCATCTTCAGCCAGGCGTTCAATCCTCAGGCGGTCTACGGTGGATTCATCGGAGTCCTGGTCACCGGCTTCAAACGCGCGGCGTTCTCGAACGAAGCCGGCGTCGGCTCTGCAGCGATTGCACACTCTGCCGCCAAGACCGAGTACCCGGTCCGCGAAGGCATTGTCGCTCTGCTTGAACCATTCATTGACACCGTCGTGATCTGCACGATGACCGCCCTGGTGATCGTTCTCTCCGGCGGCTATCTCGTCGATGGAGAAGGCAACCCGGACAAAGCCGGTACTCCGCGGCTGGCAATCCAGGACCTGCATCCGGACAGCGATCCTGAGATGGTCAATCAGATGCGCGACGCCGCGACAAGCGACGCCGGTGCAACGCTCACGTCGATTGTCATGGATCGCAGCATCCCCGGCTTCCGGTTCATTCTCGGAATCGCCGTCGTCCTGTTTGCGTACTCGACGATGATCTCATGGTCCTACTACGGTGAACGCTGCTGGTCCTACCTGTTTGGCGACCGCGCCTCGATGGCCTATCGGATCATCTTTCTGCTCTTCGTCGTTCTGGGGTCGGTGCTCTCTGCGACAAACGTGCTGGTCTTCGGCGACCTGATGATTCTGGGCATGGCCTTCCCGAACATCATTGGGCTGGTCTTCCTCTCCAACGGCGTCGCTCGCGACCTGAAGTCGTACTGGCAGAAGTACACGTCCGGCGAGTTTGAGCCGACTGAATAACCATCAATCGCGACTTCCAACTGACGCCCTGGATGATGCAGACATCTGCCGCACGATGTCGCCACTACGTTCGCTACAAACGGACTGTTCGGTCGTGCCTTGCGCGCGTTCGCTGACCGGGATGGTTTGCCCGAAGTGACTGCCCGGCAGGGTCCGATATCACGTCCGCCGGACGGATTCTGCCGCGCTCGCGCCTTCATCGCGTCGTCGGACTTCGCCGGAAAACGGGCACAGCCACTGACATCAGCCGGATTCCAGACGCAGTTACCCACCATGAGCACGCGAACGTCCCAGATGGTCGAGTCCGTCAACGCCGCCTCACGAGTCGGCGCTCTGATGCTTTCCGTAGTGATTTTCGCTGCCATGTGGGAGTCAGACTCGCCGGCGAAACCACGAAATCACCAGCTGGCCAGCCGGATGTCCGCGGAGCAGATCACTGCCTCAGATGAATCCTTGTCTTACGCTCCACAGCGAACGGACAACTCAGCCGAACTGAATTCACTGCTGCCGACGTCCCTCATCGATTCTCGTGTTTCGACGGTCAGCCTGATGGGCCATGTGACTTCGTCGGACGCTCTGCCGTCCGGCATTGCACCAGGTCGGTACCGGATCGTCGACTCAGACGGCACCATCGACTCAATCCTGGTCAGCGAAGCGATGGCGGGAGTGAAACGCCTGATTCAGCCTCGCGACTTCTACACGCTGCGGCTCGATAACCGGACCCGCTACTTCATCCGCATTGAATCGCCAGCAGAGACCGTCGCTTCAGCGGAAACCGACGACGCTCGATAGAACAAACGCTCGATCCCCAATCCAGCTGGTTTTGATTCGAGCCAAAACCAGAACTGCCTGTCACCGAACGTAGAGAAACTCGTTCGATGCCAGCAGGACATGGCAGAGCGACGCCCAGCTTCTGAGACGCCCGGCCTCGTCGTCGCTCGAAGCACCAGCCACAAATGCGAGCAGCTTCTGCTGTTCGGACTCTCGTGGCTCGCGGCCCAGGACCTTCTGATAGAGTCCCGTAAGACGCTCGGCATTCGAAGATTCGCCGATTGCCAGAGCCTGACGTGCCAGTTCCTCTGCGGCGTCGAGCACCAGATCGCCGTTGAGCATGAAGAGTGCCTGCGGGGCGACCGTTGACGAGCTGCGGTGACCGCTGACGGCGCTGGCTTCTGAGTAGTCGAAGAGCTGGAACACGTCGTACAGGTTGTTCCGAATCACCGGCAGGTAGACCGACCGTCGAGCCGTGTCGTACTTCGTCGGATCGACCGAGAGGTGGTTGAAGACCCACTCGCGGTTGTCGACAGCCATCATCGAGCCGCCCATGCTGCGATCGAGCTGCCCGGAGACGGCGAGAATCGCATCGCGAATCGCTTCGGCTTCCAGGCGGCGAACCGGGAAGTGCCACAGCAGACGGTTCTCGGGATCGGCGGCAGCCGCGGTCGAGTTCGCGGAGTGGCTTCCCTGCTGATAGACAGCCGACCGCAGAATCAGCCGCTGGACGTGCTGGATCGACCAGCCGCTTTCGACGAACTCAGCCGCCAGCCAGTCGAGCAGTTCCGGATGGCTTGGCCGTTCGCCGAGCAGACCGAAGTTGTCCGGACTGGCAACGAGTCCTGTCCCAAAGTGCCAGCGCCAGATTCGATTGACCATAACTCGCGGCGTCAGTGGGTTGTCGGGACTGGTCAGCCAGCGGGCGAGCTCCAGGCGACCGCTGTTCTGCGGTGAAAACTCGCTGAACTCGCCGGACTGAAAGACTTCCGGAACACGCCGTGGTACGACATCGCCCAGCGTCAGATGACTGCCTCGCAGATGCAGGGCGACGTTCTGCACGTCAGCCTCTTTCGCGCCCATCGCCGTAGGGATCAGGCTGGCGTTTTCCCTTTCGAGTTCCTTGAGCTGATAGCGTTCCTGCTTGAGCTGCTCCTGGGTCTCTTTCGGAAACTTCTTTTCGAGTTCCGCGTCCTTTGGCGGCTCGGTGCATTCCGGCAGATCTGCCAGTGCAACTTTGCGGGCTTCAGCCAGAAGCGATTCGATCTTCAGTTTCTGGTCTGCGACGACCGCGTCGTGCTGAGTCTTCCGTTCGAGATCGCTGGGCATCGGTACTTCGTTTTCCTGCCAGCGGGCGACCTTCGTGAAGTTCTCCATCACGCGCGTGCTCTTGAAGACGCCCGCCAGCGCGTAGTAGTCCCGCATCGAGAACGGGTCGAACTTGTGGTCGTGGCAGCGTCCGCAGCCGAGTGCCAGCCCCAGCAGCCCCTTGCCGAGCGAATCGATCTGCTCGTCGATGAGATCCATTTCCATTTTCGTCGCGTCAGGCTCGGCCAGTACCTTTGCGCCAAGGGCCAGGTAACCGGTCGCGATCAGCCGCCGATTGCGGATCGCCGCCGCGTCCGGATGGGAATCATCCACGGGAAGCAGATCACCGGCGATCTGTTCGGTCAGAAACTGGTCGTACGGCATTCCTGAATTGAAAGCGTCGATCACGTAATCGCGATACCGCCAGGCGTTGCCGTGCGCGACGTTCTCGTCGAGCCCGTTCGAGTCCGCGTAGCGCGCGACGTCGAGCCAGAACCGCCCCCAGCGTTGCCCGTAATCCGGCGAAAGCAGCAGCCGGTCGATCAGCCGGTCAACGGCGTCGGGCGACTCGTCGGCGACAAACGCGGCAACGTCCTCAGGCGTCGGCGGCAGTCCCGTCACGTCAAACGTGAGACGGCGAATCAGCGTCGTCCGGTCAGTTGGAGCCGACAGATCGAGCCCTTTGTCGGCCAGCTTTGCAAGAACGAATCGATCAATGTCCGTCTGAGCGCGACCGGTGCCATCATCAGCAGGAACGGTCGGGCGTTTGACGGGCTGCAATGACCAGAATTCTCGAGCGGACTCAAAGTCGATCTCAGACGTTCGGCGTGGCAGAATCGTCGTCGTCGAGTTGAGCCGATCCGGATGCGGGGCACCGATCTCGATCCAGCGTTTCAGGTCGGCGACTTCCTGCTTCGACAGTCGCCCGTCTGGCGGCATCCGCAGATCGTTGTCCTGATAATTCACCGCGACGATCAACAGGCTGCCATCAGGCTTGCCCGGCATCACCAGCGGTCCGCCTTTTCCGCCCTCGGCGATCCCCGCCCAGGTGTCGACGCGCAGGGCACTCTCCTGCTCGTCCGGCCCGTGACAGTCGCCGCACTTCTCGATCAGCAGCGGTCGGATCTTCGACTCGAAAAAGCTGAGGTCCTCGTCAGAGAACTGAACCTTCTCCGCCGACTGCTGCCCAGTGGCCTTTTCAGTGGCGGCTTCTTCCGCGAGGAGTGCCACTCCAGCCAGCTGTAGCTGAAGAGAGCAGACGAGGGAAATGATCGAACGTCTCATCGTCGTTCCTCGAAACACAGGAAGAACTCAGTCGTGGCTTTGTAGCGGAACGGCGCAAGCCGTCCGGTCGAGCCATTTGTGTCGGAGCGAAACCGGACGGCTCTCGCCGTTCCGCTACCTCTTAAGCCCGATTCCCCTAACCGCCTTTGCGGAAGCAATAGACGTTGGAACTCGTGCGCAGAATCAGAGCGTTCCCCGCGACCGCTGGTGACGCGTTGAAGCTGCCGTCGAGTTTGCTTTCGGCGACGACTTCAAATTCTCGCGACGCTTTGATCACTGGAATCTCGCCGTCCTGCGAGAAGAAGTAGATGTTGCCGTTCGCGTACAGCGGCGAGGCCCAGTAGCGGCCCGAGATGCGCTTTGTCCAGACGCTCTCGCCGGTGACAGCGTCCAGGCAGGTGCAGACGCCTTCGTCGTTGATCATGAAGTAGTCTTTGCCGATCAGGATCTGCGACGGGCGCTTCGGAGTCTTCTGGCCAGTGCGCCAGGCAACGTGTGTCTTCGAGACGTCTCCGCTGCCGTCTGGCCGGATCGCCACCAGAGCATCCGGGCCATCACCCGCGTTGATATAGACGAGTCCGTTGCCAAACAGCGGGCGAGCGGCTGCGTTCATGCCGCCGTGGTAGAGCGTCCAGACGACGTCGCCGGTTTTCGGATCGTACGCAATCGTCGCCGAAGCCGACGGGCTGACGAGCAGGTCGCGACCGGCGACCGTGATGATCTGCGGCGTGCTGTAGGCCTTCTTGGCGTCACCGTTATCCGTGCCGTAGTTGATGTTGCGATCCTTCTGCCAGACCGTCTTACCCGTGTGCTTATTGAGTGCGATCACGAACTGCTTGTCGTAGCCATCGAAGCTCAGAAACAGCAGATCGCCATAGATCACCGGTGAAGAACCCGGACCTCGCCAGTGGTTGCATTCGATGTCCCGTCGCTCCCAGATGGTCTTCGCGGTTTCGGTGTCGATGCACGCTGTCCCGTACGCACCGAAGTGGGCATAAAACCGTCCCGCCTCGATATACGGAGTCGGCGACGCGTAGCTGTTCGTCGAATGCGTAAATTGCAGCTTGTAGATGTCGAAGACTTTGACATCGTGCAGCTTGCGACCGGTCTTCAGGTCGAGACACACCACGGACAGGCTGATCGGGTCCTTTCGCGGCGGCACGTCATCCGTGAACGCCTTCAGAGCTGTCACACCTTCCGGGTTCTCAATCTCCGGTGCGTTCGTCATCAAGATCTGATCGCCCCAGATGACCGGTGAAGACCACGCGCGACCTGCGACCGCCGTCTTCCAGACAAGGTCTTTCGAGTCTTCCGCAAACTCAACCGGAAGATTCTTCGCGGAGCTGGTCCCGTCACCATTCGGCCCACGGAACTGATTCCAGTAGCCCTCGTCGGCTCGCACCGAACCAGCCAGCAGCAGCGTCAACGCCAGAGCAGTCAGTCTCAGCATGAGAAATCTCAGCCTCTCAAAACGAATCGTGATTCAGTTGTTGAACAGAAGGAAAGAAGGCAACGAAACAGCTGCGTTCGCAACCTTCGTTCTCTTCTTCCCTTCTGTTCCAGAACCTGCGTTTGGAGCCGCCGAACTGTCGGCACTCAATGACTCAAGCAAGTGCGACTCCAATCAGATAAACACAGGCTGATCAGGTTACCGCCGACGCAGAAGCCCCGCAAAGATGACGTCGCAATCCGAGTGGACAGCCGGTTCTACAACTCTACCTGCTGACCGCCGTTGCGTGCGGATTCGAGGCAGGCGTCGAGGACTCGCTGGGTCTTGAGCGAGATTTCCGGCCAATGGCTGTCTGGTGAACCGCTAAGTGCCAGAGTCGAGAAGTTACGGAACAGGTTCGTCTCCTGAGCCGTGGCGTGGTTGCTCGCGTATTCGTTCACGGTGACCGGTCGAGTGTGCTGCTCCATGTTGAACAGGCAGTTGTTGATGTCGAAGTGGTGGTTCGACACGGTGAAGCCAACTTCCGGCCCCATGAACGGCAGCACGAAATCGCGGACGACGGCGTTGCCTTTCGTGCCGCTGACGTGAGCCCACTGCTGATGTTCGGTCAGAAACGAGCAGTAAAAGCCCGCTGAGACGCCACCATCAAACAGCAGCTCGCCGGAGAACTCGGTCGGCGTCGGTTCGTCGCTGATGTCGCTCTTGATCGTCGAGAGCAACCGCCCGGTCACGGCTTTCGGCATCGCGTAGTTCATCACCCACAGCGTGAAGCGGATGTTGTACCAGCCCAGGTCGCCCAGACAGCCTGCCGGTTCCAAGGCACTGCTGACGCGGATATTGCCTTCCAGGAAATCCTGCGGGGCGTTGAAGCTGAAACCGGTCGCGATGCGCCGCAACTGCCCGATGCTCGCCCCGTCGTCGATCGTTTTCCGCAGAGCATCCAGCCGGCGGCTGTGCATGAACATCACGCCGTCCATGAACTGCACGTTGGCAGCCTCGCACGCCGCGACGATCTCCTCGACCTCAGCCGTCGTCACGCCGCATGGCTTCTCGCACATGACATGCTTGCCGGCCTGAGCCGCCTTGATCACCCATTCCTTGCGGATGCCGGTCGGCAGTGGGATGTAAACTGCGTCGATGTCGTCGCGGGCGAGCAGCTCGTCGTAACCACCGACGGCTGCCGGAACTGTCGGGTGCGGAACCTGAGCCTGGCACTCATCGATGTACTGCTGAGCCCGCTCCTGCGAGCGGCTGGCGACAGCGACCAGCTCCGCGTTCTCGGCATTCAAAATCGAACACCAGTTCTTCCTCGCGATCCCAGCCGTCCCCAGAATCCCCCAGCGGCACACCGTACTCATCGTTGCTTCCTTCAGCGTTGTCTGTCGTTTGTTGATTGTTGCACTTCGCGGCCGCGTTCACACAGAATGCAGGTCTCGCCACCTACCCGACCGGCGTTCTGTGCGAGCGCGGCTACGGAGAATCGGGAGATTTCAGCAGCTTGCCGCACCACTGTCCAACGCGCTGGACACGACGAAAAACAACGCTGACCCAGG
>JAPOLP010000911.1 GCA_029977045.1 Planctomycetota bacterium | reverse complement strand
TTCGGCACTCGCGATCGACAGCCCGCTACAACGTTTATTACGGCGAGGGCCGCGACACGTACGACGTCCGCGGTCGGGTTGCTCACGAGAGCATCTTCAATCGCAACGATGGTCGGTACCGCTGCCCGAGCACGCAGCAGGGTTACTCGCCATTCTCGACGTGGACGCGCGGGCTGGCGTGGGTCATGTCCGGGTATCCCGAGCAGCTCGAGTTTCTCGCGACGTTGTCCGACGCCGACCTGGCCGCGTTTGGCGGGCGGGTGGACGTCGAGGCGTTCATGTTCAAGGCGGCTCGAGCGTCGTGCGACTTCTTTATTGAGAACACCCCGACGGACGGAGTGCCGTACTGGGACACCGGAGCACCGGGGCTGAGCGAGCTGGGCAACTATCTCGGTCGGGCATCTGACCCGTTCAACGATTCCGAGCCGGTCGACAGTTCGGCGGCGGCCATCGGGGCTCAGGGACTGCTGCGGCTGGCGAAGCTGCTTGAGGCTACTGACGCGGATGCTTCCCGGCATTACTGGCAATCGGGCCTGACGGTTGCGAAATCACTGCTCAGCGAGCCGTATCTGAGTGCCGATCCGAACCACGAAGGGCTGCTCCTGCACTCGGTCTATCACCAGCCAAAGGGCTGGGACCACGTGCAGGCAGGCTCGAAGATTCCGCACAGCGAATCCTGCATGTGGGGCGACTATCACTTGCGGGAGCTGGCTCTGTACATCCAGCGTGTCGCGAAAGGCGAGAGTTACTACACGTTTTTCGCCTGGTAATCAAAGTAGCCATCTCGCTCCGCCGAGATGAGCCGCCGTGACGTGTAACCGCCGACTGGCAGAATGGGCATTCTTTGCGGCCAACAGTTCGTGGATCAATTGGCGCGTGTTCGGAAGTTCTCCCCGCGACCGGCTCATCTCGGCGGAGCGAGATGGCTACTTTCGGGCGGGCAGCCGGTACCGGCGACTGGGCGTTGAACGACCGCGTGGCACCTCAAACCACCGGATTTCAGTTGCGGGAAACCGTCGAAACGCGAAAACTGTGTCGCGGTTGCCGGTCGGTCGTGGAGCGTGTGAGTTCGAGCTTGCCGTCCGCGGACCGCCAATCTGCCCCGGACTTCGCCAGACAGCTTCACGGAGCGGAGCTGCAGGAGAAACCGAATGGACCAATTGTCAAACGGCAACCGCGTCGAGCTTCCCTCTGGCGTCAGCCAGCGACTGCTCGAATTCCAGCGACGAGTGAAGTTCGTCAAGCTGGCCGAAGGCGTGCTCGCGGCTCTGTTCGGGCTCGCGCTGTCATACATCGCGGTCTTCGTCGCCGACCGCTTTACCGAAACGCCGAGCTGGGTTCGCGGGCTGATTCTGCTCGCCGGAGCAACCGGACCTGGACTCTTCCTGCCGCTGAAGTGGCACCGCTGGGTCTGGCGGCAGCGTCAGCTTGAGCAGGTCGCCCGTCTGCTGCGATTCCGCTTCCCCCGCCTGAGCGACCAGTTGCTCGGCGTCATCGAACTCGCCCATGCCGACGCGGACTCCGGTCGCAGCACGCGGCTGGTTCAGGCGGCTATGGAGCAGGTCGATCGAGAGACTCGCGACCGCGACTTCACTGACGCCGTGCCGGACCCTCGTCATCGCCGTTGGGCCTGGGCGGCGGGAGTGCCGCTGACCCTGACTCTGATCGCCCTGGTCGTCGTGCCGGCTGCGGGATCGAACGCACTGCTCCGCTGGCTGGCTCCGTGGAGCGACACCGACCGTTACACCTTCGCGCAGCTCGACAACGTGCCGGACGAAATTGTCGTGCCGATCGCCGAGCCGTTTGACCTCGATGTCGCTCTGTCCGAAAAGACCGAGTGGAAACCGCAGAGCGGGTCGGCTCAGTACGGTGGCCAGAGGCCGGTGACGTCGCAGCTCGACAAGGACGCGAAGTACGGCTTCGATCTGCCACCGCAGGAGCTGGCTGACACGCTGAAGATTTCCGTCGGCGACGCTCGCAAGAAAGTTGCCGTGACTCCGAAGACGCGGCCCGAGCTGACCGCGTTGAAAGCCCGCGTCGAACTGCCGGAGTATCTGCAGCGCGAGACGACGCTCGAAAAAGACATTCGCGGCGGATCGGTGACCGTCGTTCGTGGCAGTCGCGCGGTGTTTGAAGCGACCGCGTCGCGCGAACTGGCGATGGCGGACTTCGACGGACAGCAGCAGGCGGTCAGCGGCGACACGATCGTCACGGCGCCGCAGAGCATCTCGGAGACGAAGAAGCACCGGTTCTCGTGGAAAGACATTGACGGCCTGACGGCTCGCGAGCCGTTCGAGCTGAAAGTGCTGGCTCGTGATGACGAAGCTCCGACGCTGACCGCGCGAAAACTCAGCGACGGCCAGATTCTGCTCGAAGACGAAGTGCTGTCGTTCGAGCTGGCGGTCAACGACGACTTCGGCGTGCAGAAGGTCGGGCTGGAGTGGGCTGGCGTTGAAGACCCACTCAGCAATCCGAACCCGGCCAAGGGCGAGAAGGTTGTCGCGGCGGGCGATCCGGAAGCGACCGACCTGAATGTTACGGCGGCGTTTTCGGCCAAGCGGGAAGGCATCAAGCCGCAGGCTCTGCAGGTGCGGGCGTGGGCCGTCGATTATCACCCGACGCGCGAGAAGGTCTACTCGCCCGCGTACACGCTGTATGTGCTGAACGCCGACGATCACGCGATGTGGCTGACCGATCAATTCCGCCGCTGGTACCGGCAGGCTCAGGAAGTTCACGGCAAGGAGCGGCAGCTTTACGAAACGAATCTCGAACTGCGAAAGCACTCGGCGGAAGAACTGGACCGCCCTGAAGTCCGGAAGCAGATCGAATCTCAGGCGTCTGCCGAGCGAGCGAACTCGCGGCGGCTGGGAGCGCTGACGGATACTGGATCGCAGCTGATCCGACAGGCGATGCGGAACGATCAGTTCAACGTGGCGACGCTCGAAACATGGTCCGAGATGCAGAAGGCTCTGGAAGATATCGCCCAGAACCGGATGCCGTCGGTCGCCGACCTGCTGAAGGAAGCCGCCGACGCTCCGGGCAGCGGTCAGCCGGCAGACGGTCAGGCTGGAGAGGGCAAACCGTCGGAT
>JAPOLP010000554.1 GCA_029977045.1 Planctomycetota bacterium | reverse complement strand
TGGGCACTCGACGTCCTGACCGAGGAAGGCTACGCGTACGATTCGAGCCTGCTGCCGCTGGGCCTGCGGTTTCGCAAGGAGCCGTGGCGCCGGTTCGTCCATGCTCACGAGACTTCTTCCGGAACGCTGCAGGAAGTGCCGCCGTCGAGCGTTCGCGTCGCCGGTTGCAACCTTCCGATCTGCGGTGGCAACTGGTTCCGCCAGATTCCGCATACGCTGCTCAAGCACCTGGTCCGCCGCTGGGACGCACGCTGTGAGCATCCGCTGGTCACGTATTTCCACACCTGGGAACTCGACCCGGAACAGCCGCGAATCAGCGCTGTCGACCGACTGAATCGAGTTCGGCACTACCGCAACCTCGACAAAATGCGGTGGGTACTGGCCGAGCATCTTTCGCGCTACCGGTTCGGGACTGTCGCCGAGTCGCTCGGGCTTGAACTTGAACGAACCGACCAAACGAAACGCGTCGACGAACGCGCGTCACGTCTCACCGCTGGTCCTTCAGTTACCGCTGCCCGCCGCTCGTCGCTCTGCCCTCGTCCCTCTGCCCCTGCAACTCCCGTCAGTATCGTCATCCCGTGTTACAACGAGGAGTCGACGCTGCCGTACCTGGCTCGCACGCTGGAGCGGCTGGAGTTTGAACTGCAGGGTGATGGTTATGAGCCGCAGTTCGTCTTCGTCGACGACCGCAGCTCCGATGCAACATGGGACACGATGCACGCGGTCTTTGGCGAGCGATCCAACGTGCGGCTCGTACAGCACGAACAGAATGCCGGAGTTTCGGCGGCGATCCGGACGGGCATCGCGAATGCTGATCACGAGATCGTCTGCTCAATGGACTGCGACTGCTCGTACGACCCGCTGGAACTGACGCTGATGATTCCGCTGCTGGTCGACGGCGTCGATCTGGTGACGGCCTCGCCGTACCACCCGCAGGGGCAGGTGAAGAACGTGCCCGGCTGGCGGCTGCTGCTCTCGAAAGGGCTCTCAACGCTCTACAGATTTGTGCTGCCGCAGAAGCTGCATACCTGGACGAGCTGCTTCCGTGTGTACCGCAAGTCCGCCGTCCAGGACCTGCCGCTGGAGGAGAACGGTTTCCTCGGCACGGCGGAACTCGTCGGACGACTCAGCCAGGCCGGTGGGCGCATTGTTGAACACCCGGCGACGCTGGAAGTCCGCATCTTCGGCGAATCGAAAATGAAAACCTGTCGCACGATCGTCGGCCATCTGCGGCTGATCGCGCGACTGCTCTTTGACCGGCGATCGTGCCGTCAATCTGCTGACCATCAATCAGTTTCCTGAGGATCAAACCATGTCGAACGTCACCGAAAACGTGCTGCCACTGCCTTCCGATCAGGACTCGACCGGACGCACGTTCGGGCCGGAAGAACTCGAAAACGTCGCCGCCGCACTTCGCAGCGGAACATTGACCAGTACGAAGGGCAACTTCACGAAGGACTTCGAGCAGCAGTTTGCCTCGAAACTGGGTTCACGTTTTGGCCACGCCTGTTCGAGTGGCACGGCGGCGATTCACACGGCTATCGCGGCGATCGATCCGCAGCCGGGTGACGAGATCATTACGACTCCGATCACGGACATGGGCGGTCTGACGCCGATCGTTTACCAGGGGGCAATCCCGGTCTTCGCCGATGTCGACCCGCACACGTACAACGTCACTGCCAGGACGATCGAAGCCCGGCTCAGCGAGAAAACAAAGGCGATCGTCGTCACGCACCTGTTCGGCAACCCGTGTGCGATGGGCGAAATCCTCGAACTCGCGAAGTCCCGCAATCTGCCCGTCATCGAAGACTGTGCTCAGTCGTTTCTGACCAGTTACTGCGACCGCTATGTCGGCACGCTGGGCACGATCGGCTGCTTCAGCCTGCAGCAGGGCAAGCACATCACGACGGGCGAAGGCGGCGTTGTCGTCACCGATGACGAACAGCTTGCCCGCCGCATGTTCCTGTTCATCAACAAGGCCTGGGGCTACGGAGACTCGAATCCGGACCACTACTTCCTGGCTCCGAACTACCGCATGAGCGAGCTGCAGGGCGCGGTCGCTCTGGCTCAATTGCCGAAGCTGGAAGGCGTCGTCGAGAACCGCGTCCGCACCGCCGAGTCGCTGACGAGTGCTCTGCGAGGCGTTTCCGGTGTCGAAACTCCGCGAGTCACCGACGGAGCCGTGCACACTTACTGGAAGCACTGCCTCCGCATTGACGAGAGCGTGATCGAAGGCGGCGCAGTCGGGCTTGGCGGCAAACTTCGCGAGAAGGGCATCGCCTGTGCTCCGCGATACATCCAGAAGCCCGCATTCCGCTGCCAGGTATTCCGCGATCAGGTCACGTTCGGCGACAGTCGCTGGCCATTCACGCTCGCCCGCCCGGAAGCCGTGAACTACGACGAGTCGCTGTTCCCCGGCACATTCGACGCTCTGCAGCATGTGCTCGTCCTGCCGTGGAACGAGAAGTACACGCAGGACCACGTCGACTACATCGCCACGACAGTCCGCGAAGCCGCTGCCGAGCTGAACCAGTGCCGTTCTCTGGCACGCTGAAACGAGCATTGCTGCAGCGGCGCAGCATTCTTCCGTTTCATCAGGAAAAGCCATCTCAGCGAGAGAGGTCTGGTCGATCTCGCGAACGTCAAGAGAGGGTGCGAGTGATTCGCCAACCGGATTTTTTCATCGTCGGTGCTCCCAAGTGCGGCACGACATCGCTGGCGTACTATCTGGGATCGCATCCCCAGGTATTCGTGACCGATCCCAAAGAGCCGAATTACTTCGCCCGATCGCTGTCTGTTCCTGGGATGTGGCTCTCGCAGCAGCCCTGGCATACCAGTCTCGAGCAGTACCTCGAGCTGTATGCCGCTGCTGACGAGGAGTCGCTGGCGGTCGGTGAAGCGTCGACTCGATATCTTCGCTGTGTCGATGCGCAGCTTGAGATTCGTGGGTTGTTTCCGAATGCAAGGATGATTGCCTGTCTCCGGAATCCCGTCGACCTGGCCGAATCGTGGCACGCTCAGAAAGTCCTGGAAGGGCAGGAACCCGAACTCGACTTCGAGCGAGCCTGGCGATTTCACACAGGTGACGAATTGCGTTCCGCCGAGCCGC
This sequence comes from Planctomycetota bacterium, assembly GCA_029977045.1. GTDB lineage: Bacteria > Planctomycetota > Planctomycetia > Planctomycetales > Planctomycetaceae > JAPOLP01. The sequence continues at coordinate 1,603 of JAPOLP010000554.1, read as the reverse complement.
ACGGCCTGGCTGCAATCGATGCACTGGACTACACAAAAGTCGCGTCGATCGGCTCTCAGCTACGACAGCTTCACGAGTTGTTCCCTGCGGATTCCATTCAAGTCGTCTTTCAGGATGAACTGGCTCGGAAACCTCGTCAGACATACGTCCGTGTTCTGGAGTTCCTCGGCGTTGCAGACGACGGTCGCGAGGAGTTTCCAAGGCTGAATTTTCGGTCGAAGCGGAACTTTGCTTCTGCTGGCGGACTGGGACAGTCCAATCAACCGGCTGTGAAGTGGTTGCTCGGCAGTGGCGAATCCAATCAGAAGACGCGTCCAGTTGGCGCTTCGGCTGATCTTCGACGGGAAATAACCGACCACTTCGCGAACGAGATCGACCTGCTTGAGGAGTTCACGGGACGGGATCTCGATGCCTGGCGTGCTCCTTCCGAACTTCGTGCGGTGAAGGCCGCTGTGGATGAGTCACTGAAGCCGAACGCAGGCCAGCAAACTCCCGCAACGAGCGAGGTGTGAGGTGAAATCTGTTCGATCAGTCCGACTAATGCTTCTGCTCTGGGCTCTGTTTGCGGCGACACCAGACAGTCTTTCGGCGAGCGATCCGTCGTTCGAATACCTTGGCCACATTGACATGCCGCGGATTCCCTGGGATCTGAAGGTTTACGAGGCCCGGCGTCATTTCGGCTTTTCGCGCGGAGTCTTCTGCTACATCCCGGAACGCAACTCGTTCCTGATGATGGGTCACCCGTACGGACAGTTGTTTGCGGAAATCTCGAATCCCGGGCCAGGCGGCCAGGCAACGCTGCTGCACGACTTTGTCGATGTGACGCAGGGGGGCGTGGCACGGCAGTCGGAGAAGTACGGTGAAATCCGGTTGTACTCGCTGCTGTACGACCGAGGGCGAGTGCTTGTCAGCGCCGAGAAGTGGTACAACGTCAGCAACGTGACGGTTGAGACGCACGGTTCGTTCACTCCGAATCTCGATAACCCGCGGTTCGACGGCTGGTGGCGAGTGGCTGGGCATTCAGGTCAGAGGACCGGCTATTACATGACACGGTTGCCGGACCGTTATGTCCATGATGGCCGCTGGTTGCTGACGGGAGGAAGTCTGACGTGGCGCAGCAGCAGCAGTCCCGGACCATGCGCGATTCTCGTGAATCCGGACGACGCTGTCCCCGGCGCTGCTCTGCGGCCCGAAGAACTGCTGCGATATCAGATCGGACAGCCCTTCCCGGTACCCATCGACTTCCGTAACCCGGCGCACCGTGCTGTGTCGGCGTTCTCTGGCTGCGTCGATGGATGGATGGGAGCCTGCAATGTTGGCGGCGTTGTTGCCGTCGGAGACCGGCTGGTCTTCTTCGGCAAGCAGGGCAAGGGCTATGACTTCTACGGCACGGCAGATGACTACCGCCGATTAACGGGGCTGTCCGATCCAGGAACGAGTAAGGGATACTTCGCCGGACCATACGAAGCGTCGATCTGGATCTACAGTCTCGATGCGCTGAGCCGGGGTGAACGATCGGTGATTCGCATCCCCTTTCCGTGGGCGGTCGCTGAGCGTGGCCATCACGACCTGAGGAACGCCTGCCGTCACGGAGATCTGATTT
>JAPOLP010000344.1 GCA_029977045.1 Planctomycetota bacterium | reverse complement strand
TGAAACGCTGATAGTAGAAACCGCTCAGGCCGAAGCTGTAATCCGTGTCGAGGAAGTTGCTCGTCTGCCAGCTTCCCGAGTAGCGGCTGACGTACTGTCCGGGCACAGCTTCCAGGCGGAAGCGTTCGCCGTTTCCGCGAAACGCGGTGCCATCCGCGAGGTCTCGCCACGACGTCGGAATACGAGTGATGTCAAAGTTGTTTTCTTCGAGCACGAACGAGCCGACGACGCCCGCGTTACTGTTGACGCCAACGCCGAACATCAGACGCCCGGTCTGAGCCTCGGTCGCAAAGATGTCCAGGTCGACCATGCCGGGCCGCGACAGAGCGTCGCCAAACGGGCCGTTCAGCATTCCGCCGTAAGGGTCGCCTGCGTTGCTGTTTTCAAAGATCGGGTTGTACGGATCCTGCTGCCCGCCGATCGGGCTCTGGCTGCGAATCTTCGTGCCAGTCAGGAACGACGGTTCCTGGTTGGGGGCCGGTCTCTGGGTTGGTGTCGAGGTTCGGGTTTCAGTGCGGTTACCAACAGGGTCATTCGTTCGCGGTGTCTGGCCGCGGGCGATCGCGTCGTCGAACGGCGTCTTTTTTTCTTCGACGCGGGAGATCTGGATTCGCGGAGCCTGCGCCCCACCTCGTTCAAACACCGTGCCGCCAATGCGGGACTTCGTCAATTCGATGTTTTGTGGGTCGGCCAGTTCACCCGGCGCGACTTTGGCCATGTTCAGGATGACGGTTTCGCGCGTGTGAGGATTGCCGCCGGGCGCGTCGATGTGCACGTTGATGCGGCGGATCGTGTAAGGCTTGTCTTCCTGAATCTGATAGACGACGTCGACCGTGTTGCCTTCGCCTTCCAGGAATTTCGGAACGGCGTTGATCTGAGCGAACAGGTGCCCGCGCGTGCCGTACATCTGGCGGATTTCCTGGACGTCCTTGTTGAGCCAGCGGGCATTGAAGTCGTCACCGGAACGCAGCTTCGATTCCGCCAGAAGCTGCTGCTGATCGAAGACCTGGTTGCCTTCAACCTCAATGTTCCGCACGCGGTAGCGCGGACCTTCGTTGATCGTGTAGTGATACGTGATGCCGCGCGACTTTCTCAGTCGCAGGTACGGAATCGGCAGATGCTCGTACTTGATCTGTTTGAACGGGCTCTTGACGAGCTTGATCTGCGGGACAATGTGCCCGTCGTCCAGGACCATGTCCTTTTCCACGGTCACGTCGAAGTAGCCCAGGTTGTGGTAGTACTCCTTAAGTGCCGCGACATCGACCGGCAGAGTGCCTTCGTCGTACTTGCCACCGAAGACCGCTCCGAACGGTGAAACATTCGCCAGCCAGCCCAGTGCCGTCCGCTTTGACTTGAGCCGCATTCGCAGCAGGCCGGCACCAATGTTCTCGTTGCCGTCAAACGTTGTGTTGCGAACGACGGTGTAAGGTCCTTCGTCGATGACGAAGACGACATCGCGGTCGTCCGGGTCGGCGCCTTTTTCGAGTGTGACGCTGGCCAGCGGGTACGATTTTCCGTCGTGATAGAAGCGTTCGATTTTCTTCGCGGCGCTCTTGTTCGTCGCCACGTCAAACGGCGAGCCCTCTTCCAGACTGATCTGCTTGAGAATCTGCCGCGTCGAGAAGCTCTTGTTGCCTTTTACCGTGATCGACGCCACGACGGGCCGTTCGATGACTCGGAACACGAGCACCAGGCCGTCGTCAGTCATCCGGTACCGGCGTTCGACGCTGTAAAACCAGCGGGTCGCGTACAGAGCCCGCAGGTCTTCCTTGATCTGCCGCTCGCTGGCGGGCCGACCGGGCTGAGATTTCACATGGGCGAGAATCGCTCCCGACTGAATCGTCGTGTTGCCCTCGACGATAATGTTGGCGATGGCGTCGTCGAACTGTGGCGGTGCGTCACCGTCTTCGATGGCAACCACGCCGTCTGGAGACTGCCCGCGAAACAGCGACAGATCACTGCCGCCGGGCAGGCTCTGACAGCCGCTGCCCAGGGCGATGGTCAGTACGGAAAGCGACAGAACCGACGTCGGCCCATAGCGAAACAAACTCTGTCCTGGGAACCGGGACTGGAGCATGAGTAGACTCTTTGGAGGGAGGTCAGAGTGGTCCGCAAACAGGAACGAATCACCGCCGGCAGGGCGCCGAACGGTCGAGCGACTCGGTCCGAATTCACGAACAGTTGAGGTGCAATCAGAGAGGTTGCTTGAGAAGGGGTGGTACGTGTAATGAAATCCGCAATGTGCCTCAAGACGGGTTTCGAGCATCCGCCAGAGGGCGTTTCCGTATGCGTTGGGTCTCAAGCGGACCTCGCGGCGGCTACTTGTCGAATCGGAGCTTTGCCATGACGACTGACTATTCGCAGTTCGACCAGCCGGTTTCGGAATTCCTCGGTGAGAACAGGTCTTCCGCGGCTGACCTGCCGCAAGTCCTGTCTGAGGAACAGGTTCAGTCCTACGAAGAGAACGGCTACGTCGCCGGAATCCGGATTCTGTCCGAGGAGCAGATTGAGTGGTTGCGGAACGAACTGGCGGAGCTGGTGCAGCCTGGGCACGACGGCTCGGAGCTGTGGCACGAGTACCACTCGAACGAGTCGAACGCCCCGAACACAGTCCTGTTTCACGCTCTGGGAGCCTGGCGGACTCGACCGGGATTTCACGATCTGCTGTGGCACCCGCAGTTTGTCGGAGCCGCGAAGCAGTTGCTCGGAGGGACCGTCCGCTTCTGGCACGACCAGTTGTTCTGCAAGCCGGCTCAGCACGGAGGCGTCGTCGCCTGGCATCAGGACTATTCGTACTGGACGCGGACGCAGCCAATGGCGCATCTGACCTGCTGGCTGGGACTCGACGAAGCAACTCGCGACAACGGCTGCCTGCAATACGTCTCCGGCAGCCACCGCTGGGACCTGCTGCCGATCACCGGCTTGGCTGGCGACATGGACGCGATCCGCGAGGTCCTGACCGACGAGCAGTGGGAGCAGTTCCAGAACCCGGTCGCCATCGAACTGCAACCCGGCGAAGCCGCCTTCCACCACCCGCTGCTGATTCACGGCTCCTACGAAAACCGCACCAACGGCCCCCGCCGAGCCGTCGTCCTGAACGTCATTCGTGACGGAGTCTGCTCAGCAACCAACGACCCCCTGATGCAGGGCATCCCGGCCATCCCATCCGGCCAGCCACTCGAAGGCCGCTTCTTCCCGTTGCTGGGATGAACCTGATTGACGCAGTTCAACGACAATTCTGGTTGAAAGCTCGGCTTTGGCTGCTTCACATGTCCGGTTAGCCAGTACGGTGCGTATCATCCGTCTCCCGGTTTCGTCCGTTTGCAATTCTTCACGTGGCGTCGTTCGGATGGTTCGATTTCAGACCACAGCTTTAATGCGCCGGAGCGAATGCTTCGCGACTGAAGAACGAAGACGCTGCGGAGTGTCGATCGTTGAGCTGCTGGTTGTTCTCGCAGTTTTAGGCCTGCTCGCAGCGTTGATTCTTCCTGCTGTTCAGTCTTCGCGCGAGAGGGCACGGCGAATGCGGTGTTTGTCAAACCTTCACCAGATCGGACTCGCGGTCACTAGCTACGCCGAGGTTTACTCGACGCTTCCATCGGACGGTGGCTCTGCGCGGCAGTCGTTTCACGTCAGACTGCTCCCATTCACAGAGAACGATCAACTCTATTCTGAGATCGACTTCTCGGTTGCGATCGATAGCCAGGCGGCCATCGCAACACGCCGTCCTGAGTTTCTGAATTGCCCGAGTGATCCCGTCGCTGACGGAACACGAGCATTTAACAGTTACAGCGGAAACGCAGGCTGGCTCGCAAAGGGCACTTCTTCGCCAGACATCGCGCCCGGTTCTGAAACAATCGCGACCGGTGTGATTGTTCCGCTTGCCTGGGGCGTCGTTCGACCAGGAGATATCTCAGATGGAATGTCTACAACAGCGCTGGTGTGCGAGACCCTGCCGGCGAATGGTCAAAGTCTGAGGAGAGTTGTCTGGCAGGAAGCCCCGTCGTCACTGCCCACCTATCATCGCCCGCCTGACGTCATTGCGAATGACTGTTTTTCTGCGACATCCTGGGGGCATATGGCGCGCGGTGCGGTGTGGTGTCGCAGCGGGTACGGAGTGACGCTTTATGAGCACTCTTTGCCCCCAAACTCGCGGAATTGTGTGTGGGCTTATCCCGCAATGAGCGAACACTCGGCTGACGGAGTGAACCTTGCCTACTGCGACGGCAGCGTGAAATTCGTTAGTTCGTCCATCAGTTCCACACTGTGGGCTGGGATGGGCACACGGAATGGCAGCGAGCATATTTCTCGCGAATAGTTATCTGTGCTGCGGGTCTGCGCCGAACAGAAACGGGTTTAAGACGCCTGCTCTTCGTCGATCATGGCGTCGACGAAGCTGTCGGGGTCGAAGACGGCGAGGTCGTCGATGCCTTCGCCGAGGCCGACGTATTTGACCGGGATTCCCATCGTCTGACGAATCGCGACGACGACTCCGCCTTTGGCTGAGCCGTCCAGTTTCGCGAGGACCAGGCCGGTGCAGTCGACGGCGTCGGTGAAGTGCTTTGCCTGGCTCAGACCGTTCTGACCGGTTGTTGCGTCGAGCACCAGCAGGGCTTCGTGCGGCGCACCGGGGATCGGTTTGCCGATGACCCGGTGAATCTTGCCGAGTTCTTCCATCAGGTTCTGGTGCGTCTGCAGCCGACCGGCGGTATCGATGATCACGACGTCGCGGCCTTCCTTGACGGCGTGTTCGCAGGCGGCGAAGGCTACGCTGGCCGGGTCGGAACCGCTCGGTTTTGTCACGATGTCGCAGCCAATTCGCTGGCTCCACAGCGTTAGCTGCTCGACGGCAGCAGCGCGGAACGTGTCGCCGGCTCCGAGCACGACAGACTTGCCAGACTTCTGAATCAGCTTGGCGAGTTTCGCGATCGACGTTGTCTTGCCGACACCGTTGACGCCAGCGACGAGGATCACCGTCGGGCCGTCGCTCTGCAGGTTCAGCGGCGAGAGCAGGTCAGCCGCGTCGTACCGAACATCGCCTTCGCCCTTCAGCAGCAGCTTAATGCGGTCCTTGACCGTGCCCCAGATCTCGTCGAGGACCACCGTTCTCCCGAGATGCTTCTCGCGAACGTCCTTAATAATCGCCTGCGTTGCCGCGAAGCCCATGTCGGTCAGCAGCAGCCGCTTCTCGAACTGCTGCAGCTTCGGCTCGTCGAGGATCTCGCCGGCTTTGAAGATGTCGCGGACGTCGGTCTTCAGCAGGTCCGTCGTCTTCTTGAGGGCTCCCTTGAGCTTCCCGAAAAATCCCATCGTGGCTTCCGTCTATTTGCAGGGTGCGTGCAACGCACCGTTGTCGGCAGGAATGGTGCGTCGAGACGCACCCTACTTTGTCATTTCAGTGAGTCGTGCGTCGGCGGCGTCCCACTGGTCTTTGTCGGCTGGTTCGTAGCGATCCATCTCAGACGATGCTCGCACGACCTTGCGGATGTCGGCCAGCGAGCCGATCTCGCCCATCGCTCGAGCCTGAATCAGAACGTTGCCCAGAGCCGTGCCTTCGACCGGGCCGGTGACGACCGGGCAGCCGCAGGCGTTCGCGGTGAACTGGTTGAGTAGCGCGTTCTTTGTTCCGCCGCCGACGATATGGACGACCTCGACCGCTTCGCCGCTGAGTTCTTCCAGCCAGCCGAGCACTCGTCGGTATTTCAGGGCGAGGCTTTCCAGGCAGCAGCGAACAAACTGGCCGTCGGTTTCCGGAACCGGCTGGCCGGTCTCCTTACAGAAGCTGGCGATCGCCGACGCCATATCGTCCGGGGCGAGGAAGCGGGTATCGTCGGGGTCGATCAGCGATCGGAATGCCGGTGCTTCTGCTGCCAGAGCGGTCAGCGTTGAGTAGTCGTGGTTGCGACCGGCTCGTTCAAACGACGCCTTGCACTGCTGGACGAGCCACAGCCCCATGATGTTTTTCAACAGTCGGTACGTGCCGTCGACGCCGCCTTCGTTGGTTACGTTCAGTTCGAGGGCTCGCTGGCTGAGGATCGCGTTTGGGACTTCGACACCCATCAGCGACCAGGTTCCGCTGCTGATGTAAGCCCACTTGGCCGAGCCGGTCATCTCAGTCGGAACGGCGACGACAGCCGAGCCTGTGTCGTGCGTCGCAGGAGCAATGACGTCGATCCGCTTCATGCCGGCCTGTCGGGCGATCTCTTCCCGCAGCGTGCCGATTTTCGTGCCGGGGTCGACGACCTGCGGAAACATCTGCGTCGGCAGGCCCAGCTTGCCGAGCATGTCGAATGCCCAGTCGCGGGTTGTCGCATTGAAGCACTGCGAGGTCGTGGCGTTGGTGAATTCGACGACCTTGCTGCCGCACAGCAGGTAGTTCAGGAAGTCGGGGATCATAAGAAACGTAGCCGCCTGCTCCATCAGCCGCGGGTTCTTCTGA
>JAPOLP010000350.1 GCA_029977045.1 Planctomycetota bacterium | reverse complement strand
TTTCTCGCCCTTGCCCTTTCGCTGCAGCAGTTGGCGGGCTCGATCGAAATCGATCTGTTCGGAACGTTCCACCTGCTGGCCAGCGTTTTTGCCGTCAGGCTGCTGGGCGATCGCGACGGGGACGGCGAAGAGTCCCGCCTGGATGGCAAGGATCAGAAACGCAAGCACTCCAGCCACGGACTTCATCGCACGTCCTCCAGAAACCTGAACCGAGCGACCGTCTGCTTTCGACGACAACTGCAGAGTCACTCGCAACAGGATCCGCAGCCGGACCGATTGCCCCACACCCGATCGCAAAATCCGTACGTTTCGCGGAGTTACTGCTGAGCCTTCTGCTCAAGTGCCAGCTGCAGCGTGACGGCTTCGATCAGATGCGTCGCCGACTCTTCGATCTCCAGCACAAAGCGGTTGATAATGCTGGAGAAGTAGTTGAACGCCATGAACGCCGGGATGCCAATGATCAGCCCGAACGCCGTCGTCAGCAGCGCGACACTGATTCCACCTGCCGCCGCCTCGACGATGTTCGTCTCGCCCATCTTGGCGACGATCTCATCGAACGACGTAATCATCCCGGCGACGGTCCCCAGGAAGCCGAGCATCGGCGCGACGCTCGAAACTGTCGCCAGCACCGGCAGATGCTTTTCCAGGGCCGCGACAACGTGAACGCCGTAATCATCCATCGCCTTGAGCACCTGCTCTTCAATCTTGGCCGCGTCGTAGTTCAGCCGTCGCAGAATGAGAAACTTCCGCAGGCCGGCTGAGAGAATCGCCGGAACCGGCCCCTGTTCGCGGTCGCAAAGCTGCATCGCTTCTTCGATTCGATCCTCGCGCAGCATCTGCAGCACGTCGTCGCGAACAGTTCCGGAGTCTGCGGTCAGCAACTTGAGGCTGCGGTACCGCTCGATGATCACTCCGGACGCCAGCACGCCCAGCAGCAGAATCGGCCACATAAAGACGCCACCGCGGTTCAGAAAACCGATGGCACCGGACTGCGAGATCTCATCGAGCTTGTCGATCAGACCGACCGGCCCGTCGTCTTCGCCCAACTCCTCATCGTCATCTGCAGCCTCACCTTCACCGTCAGTCGCAGGTCCGTCAGCAGGAGCCTCGCTGGCAGCATCTGCTTCGCCGGAAGGGTTTTCTCCAGCAACTGCAGGAACCGGTTCCGTTGCAGCTTCGGTCTCCGGAGCCTGGCCGAGCAACAGTGCGAGATACAGAATCGAAAACATGCGACGTCCAGTTGCAGTATCAAAGGTGTCAGCCAGCCGTAGTCGAGTTTCTCCGAAACTCGAAGAACGTGAGGCTTCGCGTTGACTGATGTTGAAAGTGGCTTCGCGGGGTTCAACCTCCCGCCGCGATCGCCGAGGTTTCGGAGAAACCTGGCGAAAGTTTAATTCGTGTCGTTCTCCACCGCGTTCGCTTCGGCTTCAAACTGCTGGAGCATCTCCGGCAGAGCCAACCGGCCTCGTGCGTACTTGGCGGCATCGCTCGCTGGGAAGTCCCAGCGGCAGCGGTTGTAACGTCGGAAAGCCTCACGGTTGTTGTTCGCCATGCGGAAGCTTTCTCCGGCCCAGAACAGCGAATCGGCCGAGAGTTCGTCGTCCGGGAACCGCTTCGCGAATTCGTCGAATGATTCGCCCGCCACCGGGAACTGCTCGGCCTTGTAGTAGCACTGTCCGATACGGAACGCGATGCGCGAAGCGAACTCGTGGCCCTCAAACTTATCGAGGAACTTCTTGCCGACTTCGGCGGCGATCGGAAACTCCTCGTTCTTATAGAAGTGGTCGCTGATGCGGATCATCACGTTCGCAATCAGCGGGCTCTTCGGATACGTCGCGGCCAGAGTGACGTACGCTTCCAGAGCGTCGTCGAAGTCGCCGCTCTCTTCGTGCGTCTGAGCCAGCTTGTACTGAGCGTCCGCCGCCAGTGGATGATCCGGGAACTGCGTCACGATCTGCTCGTACGCAGAGACCGCTTCGTCGACGTTCTGCAGTTCCTGAGCGAACTGCCCCAGCAGATACAGAATCCGAGGTTGGTATTTCGGGTCCGGATAGTCTTCCATGACCTCACGCAGCACTCGCCGGCCAGCGGCCAGGTCCGCCTTCTCCTCTTCCGAACGACCGAGGTTCTTGTGGCTCTTGAAGAGTTCAAAGTAACTCTCGGCCACATGGAACTTCGTTTCGACGGCCAGCGTTTCGTTGTTGAACGTCTTGCTGAACGCGGACACCAGCCCGTCGGTGCCGATGACGACCGGAAGCTGAGTATTCAACTCCAGCGTTCCCTTCTCGGTACTCGCCGCAGTGTCGACATAGGTAACAGTCAGCGTGTCGCCGAAGTAAGACTCAACCTGCGGATCGTTCATGTCGATGTTGCCGGGCTGCGGCTTCTCGTTCGACTTCAGCACCAGTGATCCCGTGAAGATGCCGCTGTGAGCCAGCGTTTCGACGAGCTGCACGCTTTCCTTCTCACCGAACTCGGATGTCACCTCGACGGCGACGACGTCACGTTCGTCGGACGAATCCTGATCAGCGTCCGTGACCATCAGATACAGCTTCTCGCCGACGTGCAGCCGTTCGACCGGCTTCTGATAGTCGCGGTCCAGCGACGCCAGTTCGCCATTGGAAATCAGCCGGCCATTGCTGCTGATAACAGTGTTCGGCTTCTTCGGATGCCGCTCGTCTTTGTAGTTCGCGGCAATCCGATCCTTGCCAGTCAGATTCAATACGGCGGCGACGAGCCCTTCATCCATGCTCGACATGCCACCTTCTTCCTCGTCACCAGTTTTGCCGCCACCGATCAGGTTACGTGGCATTTCCGAAGTCACCGGAACGATCGTCGAGCTGGCCTTTGAGCCGAGCTGCATCACGATCTGGCCAATGAAGCGGCCTTCTTCGAGAGCGTACCGTTCGGCGTCCTGATTCGGCACGTTGGTAAACGCGGCCGAGACGACACACCGAACATCGACCTTCGCGCCGTCGCTCGTTTCAAGATTGACTGTCACTTCGCTGCGACTGTCTTTAGCCGCGTCGGGGTCGATGACCTCGACTGTCAGCGGCGCCTCGAATGCGACCGTCGTTAGATCGGTACCGTCTTCCGGAGCCTGATAAGTGAACTGAGGCGGAGCTGTTGATCCTCGACGCGGTGTCAGCAGCCGGGATTCCAGAATGCGAATTCTCGCTTCGGTCGGACGGTTGACGTAGACGACGGACTCACGCGGCACCGAGTGGCCAGGGAACGTATTCTGCTCGTCGAGATACGAGATGTTGATCCGGTCGCCACTCTTGACCACCAGCTTGTCACCATCCGGCTGGCCGGCGGTGTCGACTTCCTTCGTGAAGATGCCCGAGTTTTCCTCGGTCTCGGTCGCGGTCAGCGTGATCGGCTCGCCGTCGTTGACGCTGACTTCAAACTGCAGCTTGTCGCGTGTCACCGTCTGATCGCGGTCGTAATCGATAATCTCGACGACGACTCGTTCGCCCGGATCGACGCGCATCAGTCGCTTACGAATCTCCTGCACGGCTCCGGTATTCATCCGCTCGAACGCGTAGACGATCGGAGCGACGGCTCCGTTGAAGTACGTCGCCTGCAGTTTGCCGGACAGCAGCCGGCTGCCGCCCGAGTTGGCCTGTGTGACTTCGTCCGTGTAGCTCGCCGTGACGACGTCGCCACCTGCTATCTCCAGACTGTCGTTCTCTGACAACGCCAGCACGTCAGCTTCAGTCGGGATAAACGGGTTCGCCCGGTCGCTGCCGGAGACTTCGACGTGATTTATGGCGACGGCTTCACCGAGGTACTCGTTGATGACGAACCGAGTGAAGCGAACGTCAATCGGCTCAAATCGAAACTCCCAGCCGGAGTCTGACAGAATCACACGCGATCCGCTGGCCGGACGAAGTTCGACCTTCTTCAGGTCCATCGTGCCGCCGCCGTTGATCGCGACCGGGTGAATGGACAGCTTTGCCTTGCCGCTTTCATCGACGACCAGCGTCCCGAACCGGTCCGTGCGGAACGTATTCCAGTTGCCAGTATTCGGCACCGTTGAGCTGATGCTCTGATCGCCAAACTTCACAGCGAACTGTGACCCGCCGCCCTGGTGAGCGTACTCAAGCCACACGTCGTACATGCCTGCTGGAGCGTCGAACTCCCAGAAGACCGAATCTTCCGGGTCCTGCCAGGCACCGATTCGCTTCTGTCCGCCGGCTTCGTTGATCCCGAACTGCTCGGTCTTCTTGTTGAACTGCACGGTGTCGAGACCGAGTGTGATCGTGCCCGCAGCCGTTTCGGTTTGAGCCGTATCCGTCGGAGCAGTTTCGGTTGCCGCCTTCTGCGGTACTTCGATTCCTTCCGGCAGGTTCGCGAGATCAAAGTCGCTGGTCAGGAACGGACTGAGCACAACCTGCTGGCGATTGAGGTCCGCCCGAGCCCGAACAACCGCGACGTCCCGCGTACTCGGGTGCAGCGACGCGAACGCCGTCAACTGGTGCACGCCCTTAGGCAGCCAGACATCGGTTGTCTGTGTCCCGGCACCGACTTCAATCTGCAGGATGCCGTTGACGGCCAGTGCCGTCCGGAACCCGCGCACCTGCAGACGGACAGCGCCGTCGCGAGGCTGCACGAAGTAGCCCGACCAGATCACCGACACACCGCGGGCACGTTCTTCTTCGTTCTCCTCGGGCCGTTCCCAGAAGAGCTGTCCGTCCGCGACCTGTCCCTGCTCGACCGGCTCACCGTTCGAGAGATTCACGACCTGCTGCCAGCTCGTGTAATTCGTCGTGTTGCCCGAGTAGACGCGGTACTGCATCGCGCCGACTTCGCCCGCGACCGGTGCCGCATCCGGAATCGCCGGGTGAGCGGCCACTCGATACCAGAACTCGCCGTCGTAACTCGCCTGCAGTTCGCCTCGGACCGGGCGGTTCATGTCCGGCTTTGGCGAGAAGAACTTCGCTCGCGAGATCGTCTGCAGATCCTTCATGTCGACGGTGAGCTGCTTCGGCGTCGCTCCGTCCGGCTCGCTCAGCCAGAACGTCTCGGTCGAGTTGTCGATTGCCATCAGCGGGCTGTGATCAATCGCCGTGTCCGTCGCGAGAGCACCCGCCGGCAGTTCGCCGGTCTTCGCGATGCCTTCAAACACGCCCGAGTGCGGGCCGGTTTCAACCAGCTTGACCTGCACCTGGTCACCGGAGTCTGCAACCAGTTTCGCGACGATCTCATCCGTCGCGTCGGTCAGATCGCGGTCGCCGTCCTTCACTCGCAGATAGATTGGGTTGCCAGGTTTGATCTGATTCTTCGGCCGCTGCTGCGACTGCCGATCATCGGCGAGTTCCCGCTCGCGCGCTTCGCGTTCAAGTCTCTCACTGAACGACTCTTCTTCCTCGTCGCGTATCTTGCTGCTCGCCACTTCAAACAGAGCGTCCGACGCGATCCGAATCTCGACGTCTGACAGCGGTACGCTCTTAAATTCGGACTTGAACTCCTGCGGGTAGTCCGACTTGATCACGTCGTTGCCGGTGACCTGCAGCACCTTGTCGCCCTTCGTGACCGGGCCGAGTTCCGTATCGACGTCGGCACGGAACAGGCCTTTGCCCGCGCCACCACTGGTGAGATAAACGAGTTCCTCATCGCCGCCTGGCACCGTTGTGACGATGACCGGAATCCGGTTGTGCCCGCGGCTGATCCCGAGGTCGCTGTCCTGCACGACAATTGACAGAGGCATTCCCGGAGCGTGCTGCCGCTTGCTAACTCGGCCGAGTCGACCGACGGTCATCAGCAACTGAAGCTGGTCCATGTACCGCTCTTCGTCGCCGTAAACTTCGGCCAGGTTGAACAGCGCCTGATTCGCCAGTTCGATGTTCGGCACGCGTTCGAGCACGACTCGGAAGATGTCGCGGGCTTCTTCGTTGTCGCCACGTCGATGGGCGAGCACACCGCGGAGGAACTCAGCCCGCACGACGATGTCCGCTTCCCGGCTGTTGGCAAGCTTCTCGAAGACCTGCTCCGCCTGGTCGTAGACCTTCTGAGCCATGAACGTTTCGACGATGCCGAACTCGGCCTCGGTCGCGAACGATGTGTCGGCATAGCGGTTAATCACCGTCTGATACTCGCTGCGGGCAACGTCGTACCGCTTGGCTCCGAAGAAGTTCTTCGCCAGCAGGAACTGAATCTGAGCTTTGACGTCGTCGCTGACGGTCGCCTGCTCGCTGTTCTTGATGATCCAGCTCCGCAGGATGTCTTCGACCTTCGCATGATTCTCTTCACCGCCAGCCGCCATCGTGTTCTCACAGGCGAAGACGATCAGATCGACGGGCACTTCGTCGCGATGTTCATCGAACAGCTTCTGATTGGCGAGATATGTCTCGAGCGCCA
>JAPOLP010000756.1 GCA_029977045.1 Planctomycetota bacterium | reverse complement strand
GAATCGCGTTTGCTCCGAGTCGCGACTTGTTCGGTGTGCCGTCGAGTTCCCGCAGCCGATCGTCGATTGCAGTCTGATAGTCAGCGTCGAATCTGACCAGTGCGGCAGCGATCTCGCCGTTGACGTTCGCGACTGCCGTGCGTACGCCGAGACCGCTGAGCCGCGAGGCGTCACCGTCACGAAGTTCGAGAGCCTCGAACTGACCGGTGCTGGCACCGCTGGGCACGATCGCGCGTCCGGGGCGCGAGCCTTCGCAGGTGACTTCGATTTCGACGGTCGGACGTCCGCGGCTGTCGAATACCTCGCGGCCATATACCCGAGTGATGCGGGAACCAGTCATTGATTGCTCTCGGAAGTTCTTCGGGGAATCGGTCTCGGCGGAATGCGGCGTCGGCGCAGCATCGCAGCAGCAGCGATCAGCAGCTTTCGCCAGGTCGGCAGCGAAACACGCCGCGAGTAAACGTCGAACTGCCGCCTCTGAATCTCAGTCAGCAAGCCGCCGTAAATGCGGATCATCGCGGCAAGGATCGGTTGGCCGACGGGATCGAGGCAGTCGAACAGCTCGTTCGCTCGGTCGTAGTAACCCGCTGCCCGCTCGACCTGAAACGCCATCAGTTGCTGAAACCGTTCGTCGCGAGTTCGACGAACGATGTCCTGTGGCGAGTAGTCGAACCGCTGCAGTTCGTCGGCGGGCAGGTAAACGCGACCGTTGTCAGCGTCCTCGGCCAGGTCGCGGAGGATATTCGTCAGCTGAAACGCGAGTCCGCAGTCGACGGCGAGATCGAGTGCTCGCGGATCGTTGAAACCCCAGATGTGAATACAGCATTGACCAACGACTCCCGCCACGCGGTAACAGTACGCCGCCAGTTCGTCGAACGTCGCGAAGCAGCACTGCGGATCGGTTACCGACTGCTGGTCGTTGTGCTGATCGGCTTCGAGGTCGGCACGCACACCGGCAAGAACCTCGAACAGGTATTCGTGCGGGATCTGAAACGTCGCGACCATTTGGGCCAGAGCCGGAAGAACGCGGCGGCCCGTGGCGAGTGCGTCGAGAGCTGGTTGCTCCGTTAACTCGTCTTCCGACGCTGATGGTTCGTTGAGAACACGCCGGACCTCGCTGTGCCACGCGGTGAGTCCGGCACGTCGCAGCTCAACCGGCTGCTGCTCGTCATCGCCGATGTCGTCGCAGATTCGCATGTACGAATACAGAACGCACATCGCGTCGAAGCGGTCGGCGGGCAGGCCGAGGAACGAGTAATAGAAATTCTTCGCCGTCCGCCGCGCGAACTTCCTGCAGAACGCGAAAGAGTCGGCGAGCGGGTCGGACATAAGGAAGTCTGATAAAAGTAGGCCGGATCAAGCGGAGCGCCGCTCCGGCAATTTTGAGTCGAATCGAGCAGGACTGCCGGAACTCGCTGCACTCGGTCCGGCCTACCTTGTTGACGATCGACGGACGGACCTAACCAGTCGCCGCCCGACTGCAGCCAGCAGGAGGCCGAAAGCGTCTCGTTTGGTGACGACGGGCCGCTGGTCGAGGACACGGTAGTTGATGCTCTGAATGCGATCCAGAATCCGCAGGCCGCCGCGAGCGAACAGGTCGATGTCGACCTGCAGGCGACCGGGCAATCGCTCGACAAGCGGCAGACCGGCTCTCAGCAGCGATCGGGCTCGGTCGACTTCAAACTCCATCAACTGCAGGAAGCCGTCTGTTGTTTCGCGGTTGAGCAGTTGCTCACGGGTGACGCCGAATCTCTCTCGGTCTTCCTGCGGCAAATAGATGCGTCCGATGTCGAGGTCGCGGCTGACGTCCTGCCAGAAGTTGGCGAGCTGCAGGCCGGTGCAGATGGAATCCGACCAGGCAAAGTTCTGATCGGAGACGGACTCGCAGAGATAGAGCACGATCCGACCCACCGGGTCCGCGCTGCGGGTGCAGTAGTCGAGCAGTTGCTCGTAAGACTGGTATTCGACAACCGTCTGATCCTGCTCGAAGGCCGCGATGAGGTCGTCGAACGGTTTGATTGGAATCGCAAGTCGGTCGATCGTCGGCCACAGCGCGACGAAGACCGGATGCCGACGCTCGCCCTCAAAGCACGCCTGCAGCTCCGACCGCCACCAGGCGAGCAGTTCCAGCGAGCGATCGCGGTCACCGATCTCGTCCCCCAGATCGTCGGCCCAGCGGCAGAAGGCATACACATTGTAAAAGTGCTGATGCAGAGCCGGCGGCAGCAGCCACGAAACGAGCGGAAAGTTCTCGTAATGCCCCGTGGCCAGTTCGCGGCAGTACGCCCGTGCGTCGTCGAGCGACGGTACCTCGGCCTTGCCGTCCTTTTGGGGCGGATACCAGCGGTCAATCTGTTGCGCAACGGGCAGCATTGGCAGACGCGACAATGGCAGGCGAAGAAGAGTCGATGGGATGTTTCAGAGGACTGCATCGAGCTTCGGATACCAGCACGACGCGCCAGCGAGTGAACTCTGAAAATGCTCGACGTTCACTCGCTGGCGCGTCGTGCTGGTATTTCTGTCGAAAGTCCAGCTGCCAACGCACTTTAGCGACCAGTCCGTCTGGCACACCTGAGAGACCCGCGCACGGCTGGGGAGAATCGTTATCCTGCGTCCCCACTTGAACCAGGACAGACCATCGGAACTCATCCCGTGCTCGAATTGAAAAACCCCCACAGCGTTCTCGCCGCGATCGAACATCGGCCGCGCGACGTCACCGAGATCCGGATTGCCGGTCCGCAGGCTCACGGTGCCTGGGAGGACGTTGTTCAGGCCGCTTCGCGAGTCGGTATTCCGTGTCGCACGGTCAAGGTGCAGCAGCCGCGCGGCGAGAAAAACCGCGGCGGCAAGTTCGAGCGGGTTGGCATCGCGACGGCGCTCGTCCGTGAACACCAGGGGGCAGCCGATCCCGAGCACTTGTTTCCGCAGGACGAGGAAAACGCGGGCGCGCGTCCCGGCCTGTGGCTCGCGCTCGACCAGTTGCAGGACCCGCATAACGTGGGAGCGATCTTTCGCACCGCCGGGTTCTTCGGCGTGAGAGGCGTCTTCGTCACGAAGGACCGTTCGGCACCGTTGAACGGGACGGTGTACGACGTCTCAGCCGGCGGACTTGAGCACACTCCGTTCTGCGTCGTGCCGAACCTCGCTCGCGTTCTCGATTCCGCGCGACAGAACGGACTCTGGACGCTGGGCACGTCCGAGCACGCAAAGCTGTCCTGTGACGACGTCACTGCCGACCGCTCGTGGCTGCTGGTGCTCGGCAACGAGGAAAAAGGTCTTCGACGCCTGACGCTCGACAAGTGCGACCAGGTCTGCGCGATCAAGCCGCGCGGTGGGGTGACTTCGCTGAACGTTTCCGTCGCAGCTGCCGTACTGATTTCGCGGCTCTCGTAAGCTTTGGTTTTCGGTCAAATTGTCGATTGCCAACGCAGCCATCTCGCTCCGCGAGATGAGTCGGCGTGACCAGCGAACTGACGGCTCCCGTACGGTGTTTTCTGCGGCGGAAATCTCGTCTGAAGATCACATGGTGCTCGGAGCAGATTCTGCAATCGGCTCATCTCGATGGAGCGAGATGGCTACTGTTGCGGCTGTGCCGCCGTCCGCCGGTCGGAATAATCGATCCGCGAATCAGTCATTCAGTACCTGTGCGGCTCACCCTGCATTGCCGGGCCAGGGG
>JAPOLP010000506.1 GCA_029977045.1 Planctomycetota bacterium | reverse complement strand
CGCCCTCGCACTCTCGCCGTGGGCCGATCAGGTCGCTGCCAGCCGAGCCAACCAGCTCAGCGTGTTCAATCTCGCGACTGGCCAGGAATCACGTCTCATCGATCCGGCACTTGCCGATCTGAAGTTCAACGAACAGCCGATGTACCCAAACGGTGCCGCACATCGTGACTTCGTTCATTCGGTCGCGTTTCACCCGAATGGTCGTCTGCTCGCATCGGGCGGTTATCGCAACGTGAAGCTGTGGGAGCGAGCTGAGAACGTGCAGTCGCTCGCCATCGGACTCGGAGCCGTCGCGACGGATGTCGACGTCAATGTCGAGAAGGGACTCGCCGTCTTCGGGACGCAGCAGAACTCGGTTCTGGTTCGATCACTCAAAGACGGTGCCGAAGTCAAGAAGCTCGACGGCCACACCGGCGCCGTAACAGGTGTCGCGCTGACGGCTGACGGAGCGTCCGTTGTGTCTGGTTCAGCGGATCAGACGGTTCGCATCTGGTCGCTCGAAAGCGGGGCTCAGACGCGGCAGATTCAGACCGCGTCGCCGATTCACGACATCTGCCTGTCGGCTGACGGCAAGCTGGTCGTGACTGCTCACGAGGACAAAGTCATTCGCGTCTGGAACGTCGCCGCTCCGGAAGGCGACCAGCCAGACGGGGAAAAACCGGTTCGCGAACTCGCAGGCCACGGTGCTGCTGTGACGTCGCTCGCTCGGGTTGGCGGCAACGCCGATCAGATCATCTCGGGTTCCGCTGACAGCACTCTCCGAGTCTGGCAGCTCTCAAACGGCCAGAACGTTCGCTCGATGAATCATGGCGGACCGGTTGTTGATGTCGCTTCGCGGCCAGACGGCCAGGCGTTCGCCTCGGCCAGTTCAAACAACACTGCCAAACTCTGGAATGCTGCGAACGGCCAGCAGCTCACAGAGATGCGAGGCCACCTGACGGCTAAGCGTGAAGAAGCTGTTGCGAAGGACGATGCGGAAGTCGCCAAGCAGCTGGTCGCACTGGCCGATGCCGCTCAGAAAGCTGCCGAGAAGAACGCGACCGAGCGGGCGGATGCTCTGAAGAAAGCTGGCGAGGAAAAGGAAAAGCAGATCAAGGCCGTCGACGAGCAGAAGCCGAAGGTCGAGGAAGCACAGAAGAAGGCCGACGAAGCTCAGGCGGCAGTCGACGCTGCTCAGAAGGTTGTTGATGAAGCCAAGACCAAATCCGAAGCCGCTGCGAAAGCAGCCGCTGACAAGACCGACGACGCCGAACTCAAGAAGGCCGCTGATGAAGCCGCTGCAGCGTTGAAGGCCGCGGAAGAGGCTCTCAAGAAAGCGACCGATGCACTGAAGGCTCCGACCGACGAATTGAAGAAGCAGTCTGACGAGCTGAAGAAGCGCGAAGAGGCACAGAAGTCGGCAGTCCGCAGCCTGGAACTCGCAACGAAGGCTGACGAGAAGGCCAAGCAGGACGTTGAGGCTGCGAAGGCTGCTCATGCAAAATCGCAGGAAGAGCAGAAAGGTCGCGACGAGGCCGCAGCGAAGGCCGCTGAGGCAACGAAAGCTGCCGAAGCCGCACTAACGTCGGTCGCGTTTTCGGCTGATGGTTCACGCGTCGCATCAGGTGCCGAAAATGGCACGATCACGGTGTGGGACGGCGCCGCAGGCAAATCGCTTGACCTGCTGACAGGTGGTGGCGGGCCGGTTCGTTGCCTCGCGTTTGCAGCAGACAGCCAGCTTGTTTCTGCGGGTGACGATCAGAAGGCAATTGTCTGGAACGCCACCCCCCCCTGGCAGCTTGTCGCTCAGCTTGGCCCGTCAAAGGACGATCCGCTGAACACGGGGACGTCGCGGTTTGAGTTCCGCGTGCTCGCACTTGCCTTCAGTCCGGACGGCAAGCTGCTGGCGACTGGTGGTGGAGAACCATCCCGCAGCGGAGAACTACTGCTGTGGGACGTCGAGAAGCGAGAACTCGTCCGCGAAGTGGCAGACGCTCACAGCGACACGGTCTTCGGCATCGAATTCTCTCGCGACGGGTCGCAGATCGTGTCCGGAGCGGCGGATAAGTTCGTCAAGATTCACAACGTCGCCGACGGCTCGCACGTTCGCTCGTTCGAGGGACACACGCATCATGTGATGGACGTTTCCTGGAAGGCCGACGGCAGCCGACTGGTCAGTGCTGGGGCCGACAACGCCATCAAGGTCTGGAACGTCGAAACCGGCGAGCAGGTTCGCACGATCGCGAACTACGCGAAGCAGGTAACGTCGATCGCCTATATCGGCGTTGGCGGCAACACAATCAGCTGCGGTGGCGACCAGAGCGTTCGTTACCACACTGCCGAGAACGGCAGCAACTTCCGCAACTTCGGTGGTGGTACTGATTTCATGTATGTGGCCGACGCATCCCGTGACGAGACAATCGTCGCGGCGGCGGGCGAGGACGGCGTGATCCGCATCTGGAACGGCACGAACGGCCAGACGATCCGCAATTTCGATCCACCAGCTCCACCGGCGACCGCTCAGGCGAGCAACTGATCGCCGTAAGAGATCGACTTCAGCAGCCATCGCGTCGTGTTCGTGATGGCTGCTTTTGTTTTCGGCCCGCCGAATCTGAATGGAACGTCTTCGTTAAGGCGAACGCATCTCAGGAGGCTTTACGATGCGAGACATCCGCGTTGCGACTGCTCAGTTTGAGAATCGGGACAACGATCCTGAGTACAACCTGTCGCGCGTCCGGGATCTGACTCGGAAGGCTGTTGAACAGGGAGCTGAGATTGTCAGCTTTCACGAAGGCTGCATTCCCGGGTACACGTGGATTCAACCGCTCACGCTTGAGCAGCTTCGTGACGTCGCCGAGCCGGTTCCGGACGGACCATCAGTGCGGAAGCTCATCGAGATCGCTCGCGAGTTTTCGACCGTCGTCATGGCCGGGCTGTTCGAGAAAGACGACGAGGGCCGCGTTTACAACTGTTATGTCACGGTCAGTCCGGATGGTTACCTGACGAAGTACCGGAAGCTGCACGCGTTTGTGAATCCGCATCTCTCAGCGGGCGATGGTTACAACGTCATCGATCTACTGGGCTGCAAGGTCGGCTTTCTGATCTGCTACGACAACAACCTGCCGGAGAACGTCCGCATCACGGCGATGATGGGGGCCGAGATCATTTTCATGCCGCACGTAACCTGCGGGCTGCCGTCGACGATGCCGGGCCGAGGCACGATCGACCGGTCGCTGTGGGAGAACCGGCATCGCGATCCCGTGCGGCTGCGGCAGGAATTCACCGGTCCCAAAGGACGCGGCTGGCTGATGCGCTGGCTGCCGACCCGCTGCTGGGAGAACGGTGTTTACGGAGTCTTTAGCAACCCGATCGGATGGGACTACGACACCGTCAAGCCTGGTCTCGCGATGATTCTGGACCCGTTTGGCGAAGTGCTGGCCGAGAGCCACTCGCTGGAAGACGAGGTCGTCGTCGGGCTGCTCACGCCCGAAAAGCTCGAACAGTCATCCGGGCACCGGTACATCAAAGCGCGTCGGCCTGATCTGTACGGGAAACTGGTCGAACCGCAGGAGTCGATCACTCTGCCGGGCTGGACGATGGAGCATGAAAAAAAGCCGGGTTGAAATCCGGCTTCTGTTCGAACTCACGACTCGGTCAACGCGGTTCGCGAACGACCTCGTCGCATCGTCCGGATGGATCACTGGATGTCGTAACGCTTCATCTTGTTGTAGAGCGTCACTCGGCTGACTCCCAGTTCCTTCGCGGTCTTTGTTCGGTTGTAGTTGTTACGGATCAGAGCCTGCTCAATAAGGTCCTTCTCGGTTGTCGCGAGCTGCGAATCGAGTTGCAGTGAGTTGCTTTCGGGCTTCGACGATCCGAGCTTCACTGTCGGGTCGTTGGTCGGACCGACGACGCCAGCGGTCACATGGGCAGGCAAGTGCTCAGCTCGCAGCACGCCGTCGCGACAGTAGATCACCGCCCGCTGAATCGCGTATTCGAGTTCGCGGACGTTGCCCGGCCACGGATACGAGAGCAGCGAGTCAAAGACTTCCTGTTCGATGCGGTGAATCGGGATGTCATGCTTCACTGACTTGTCCTGGATGAACCGCTTGGCGAGGACCTTGACGTCTGGCTTGCGCTTCCGCAGTGGCGGGATCTCGAACTTCAGCATACTCAACCGGTAGTAAAGGTCCGGTCGGAACTTGCCCTGTTCGACCAGCGGTTCCAGTGGCAGATTACTGGCCACGACCAGCCGGGCCTGCGAATGCAGCGTCACGTTTGAGCCAACCGGCTCGAACTGGCCGGTCTCGATCACTCGCAGCAGCTTGACCTGCTGTTCAAGGCCCAGGACGTCGATTTCGTCGAGCAGGATCGTGCCCTTCTTCGCGGCGATGAACTTGCCCTCCTTGTCGGCGTGGGCACTCGTAAACGCCCCTTTGACGTGTCCGAAGAGTTCGCTTTCGAGCAGGTCGCCGGGCAAAGCTCCGCACGCGACGGTGATGAACGGCTCGTCGCGGCGCGGTGAGACTTCGTGAATCAGGTTCGAGAGATACGTCTTGCCGGAACCGGTCTCGCCGATGAGCAGAACGGTGACGTCTTTCTCAGCGGCAATCGACAGGTCGTCGAGAACGCGTTTCAGCTCGGGAGTGTACGTCTCGAAGCGGCGAGTCATTCCGGCCATCACGGCTTGCGGTTCGCTGCGTCCGAATTCTCGTCGCATCGTCTGCTGGACTTCTCGATGTTCAACGGAATCGACCACGGCTTCCGCTGGCTCGGCATCGTATTCCGTTTCCTCATCGTCGACCGGAACGGTTTTCTGCAGCCAGCTCAGGACGTGTTCGACGGTGACGTCACCTCTGAGGTGCATCATCCCGCTGTAGAGTGCTCGGCGTTCGAGGGGCTCGGGACACTCCTGCGGCGTGAGCATTGCGACTGGAAGATCAGAGAGACGTCCACGCAGTGATTCAAGTTGCTGCTCGACGAGATGGCCGCCGCCGGAAACGTCGGACAGGTCGGCGATCGCACCGGCGGCGTGCTCGCTCGCGGCGACATGCTGCAATTCGTTGAGGCTGCGGCAGGTCACGACGTCGTACTGATTGCCAAGAAGAGT
>JAPOLP010000600.1 GCA_029977045.1 Planctomycetota bacterium | reverse complement strand
CCGTAGGGCAAAGACCAGTTCGTCGGCCGCTTCTCTGGGAGTCTTTCCGTCCTGGCGGCTGCTCTCGTGGGGTTGAGAAAAGCTCGCGACCATGATCATCCAGGGGCCGTGTTGCTTGGTGATCTGGTATTGGCGGCCTTTCGTCGCATCAATTCGGGCCGCGTCGGCATAGGCCGGCAGCAGCAGAGTGGCGAGAAGGGCAAGCAGAACGGGTCGTGCGCTGAAACGACGCATGGCGAACTCCATTTCGACAGGCGTGCAGAGAGAAACGGTGAGAAAGCAGGCCAGGATGCTACGCCGACATTCAAAATCGAGTCCAGACCGGTCTGAATCCGAAACTTGAGCTGAATTCTCAGACGCTCGTGAGAATTGGAGGTTTTTCGGCGACCGACCGCAGCAGGCTCCGCGGTGTGCGACCGTGGACCTGATTCCACTCCGGCGAAATGGCGGGTTGACAGGCGACGCGTTAGACTCACGCCCCATTCGCTTCCGCATTTCGAGAAGCGTCCAGGTCAGCAGTCAATAGAACGAAAACCGATCGAAGATGAGTGACACTCCGAAAAAGCCCGGCAAGTCAGATTCGTGGCAGAATCTCGCGAAAGATTTGTTCGGAATTGATGTTTCTTCATCACAGAATGACGAAAACGAGCCGTTCGAGGTCATCGACCTCGCCTCCCTGTCGCCAGGCGTCGAAGACTTGGGGCCTGAGTCGGAAGTCGCGGCGACGGAAGCTGACACGGCTCCAGAAGTAACACGCGTCGGATCGAGGGACGGCGACGAATTCGGCGACATCATTTTTGACGACGACGATGCTGCTGACGAGCCGGCTCCCGCAGAAGTGCTGGTTGCCGAGGAAGAAGACGAGGAGCCTGTCGCTGAGGAAACTCCGGCTCCGAGTTCGCGAAAACGGGCTCCGGAGAAAGTTCGGTCTGAAACCCGGACCGCGACCGTCGAATCAGTGGCATCAGAATCTGACGACGAGGACGACGAATTTGGAATCGTCTTCGATGAGGACGAAGACGACATCAGCGACAGTGCGGACGACGATGAAGACGACGATTTCGAAGACGAAGAGGACGATGAAGTCGCAGCTGACGAGGAAGCTGATGACGTTGAAGCCGAAGCGGACGAAGACGACGGCTACTGGGATCCGCTGAAGAACTGGGCGTGGGACAGCGCGGACGATGACGATGACGAAGGCGGTCGTTCGTCGAGGGACTCACGAGGTCGTGGGCGTCGTCGAGGCGGTGACTCTCGCGGTGGTGAATCCCGAGGCCGTAGATCTTCCCGCGATGACGATTCGCGACCGAGTCGACGGGAAGAGTCTGATTCCCCGCGACGCAGTCGCCCCGAACGCAGCCGGTGCGACGAAGCGCCTGACGATGACACACCTTCGCGTCCAACAAAGCCCAAAGAAGAGCGCGCTCCACGACGGTCGGCTGCTGCTGAGAAGCCGCAGGCCAGTGAGGGCGACGCTGATTCAGGAGAATCACGAAAGCGTCGTCGTCGCAAGCCAGCTGCGAAGTCGAGTGGTGACGACTTCGGATTCGGAGTGCTCGAAGACGACGACGAGAACTACTTTGACCACGAGGCTTACGAAGGTCAGGCAGAAGATCAGCTGACTGACGAAGAAGTTGAAACGGTCGCTGATGACGCGAGCGAGGACGAACTGGACGAAGAACGTCGTCCGCGTCGCCGCCGTCGTCGCCGAGGCCGTCGAGGTCGAGGCCGCCGTGACCGGGAAGAGGAAAACGAGGTCTCTGACGAGCAGGATGACGACATCACTTTCGACGACGATGAAGTCGAAGACGAGTCAGTTGACGCCGATGTCGAAGCAGAATCGGATGAAGACGACGAAGAAGATGAACGCCCGCGTCGTCGCCGCCGTCGCCGTCGAAGTCGTCGAGGCCGCCGACCATCGGGCGGTGACGAGTCCGCAGAGCAGGATGACGATGACGAATCGGCAGAAAGCGATTCGGATTCAGAAGAGGCTTTCGACGATTCAGACGACGAGGATGAACGTCCTGAGCCTCGGCGTGCTCGTGACTGGGGCGATATCCCAACCTGGGAGGAAGCCCTGTCCGGAGTTCTCGAAAAGAACCTGTCTCGAAGTGGCAACGGAGGCTCGCGAGGACGGTCGGAATCCGGCTCAGGTGGCGGTTCACGGCCCCGTCGCGGTGGTCGGCGGCGACGGTCCAACGACTGACGCCTGTCTGTTTCTTCATCGGAATCCCGCCGCAGGATGCGTTCCCGAAGGCGGGAGAGTCTTTTCGGCACGGCGGTCGAGAGTTTTTTCGATACACATTCAGGGCTATTATCCACCCTCGGTTTTCAGGATCTGCTGAGGATCCTGACACTCGTTTCCTTCCGAAAATGATGCGTCAGTGCCATGTCGATCGATCAGGCGGAACAGCTCAAACGTGAATACACCGACAAGTGGGTTGTCGTCGATCCCGGCGTCCCGGAACTCAAGCGGTTTGTCGGGCTGACGGGTAAGGTCAAGACCGTCAACATGAACTGCCGGGCTCTCGTCGAGTTTAACGGACCGGCGAATATTGGCTGGTTCGATATCGATCTCGGCTCGCTGACCGTTGTCGACGCACCGGTCAAAAAAGAGAAGCCAGCAGCAGCGGAAGAAAAGAAACCGGCAGAGCCAAAGAAGAAGGCCGCAGGCGGTGGAGGTGTGAGCCCGCTCGATCTGATCCGCAAAGGCGGCGGAGCAGCGAAGGCTGGCGGTCCGGCAAAGAAGCCCGCGGCGGGCGGTTCTCCGCTGGATCTGATCCGCAAACAGGGGGCCGCAAAGCCGGCGTCGGACGAAGCGCCAGCTGCTGAAGCAGCTCCTGCCGAAGCAGCGGCGGCTCCGGAGCCTGCTGAAGAGAAGAAGGCCGGCAGTAGCGACGCGGGATTGTCGCCGCTCGATTTGATCCGCAAGCAGGGCGCGGCTAAACGCTGAGCCGCGATCCGCGGAACTCTTTCCTGTCACAACAACCGGTCGCTGCGAATTTGCGCCGTGACTGTCGAACCATGCCGCAGTGGCGATTGTCGTCCGCTCGGAACGTTGAGCAGCTATCTGATCCCTTCGCGGAGTACGTCTGATGTCGCAGAAAATCTTCATGAACGACCGGCTGGTCTCGCGCGAAGAAGCGACTGTCAGCGTCTACGACCATGGACTGCTGTACGGAGATGGCGTCTTCGAAGGGATTCGCGTCTACGGCAGCAAAGTGTTTCTGCTGCAGGAGCACGTTGATCGGCTCTACGAAAGCGCTCTGGCGATCCGGCTTGAGATTCCGATGACGCCGCAGGCGATGTTTGATGCTGTCACGGAGACGGTTAAGGCGAATGAAATTGTCGATGGCTACGTTCGGCTGGTCGTGACTCGTGGTGCAGGGTCTCTGGGTCTGGACATACGGCGGACCGGTAACCCTCAAATCATCATCATCGCTGACACGATCACGCTCTATCCGGAAGAGATCTACGAGAACGGAATGGAGCTGATCACAGCGAGCACGCTGCGAAATCATCCGGGCGCACTCAGTCCTCGGATCAAGTCGCTGAACTACCTCAACAATATTCTCGCCAAGATCGAAGGCACGGACGCCGGCACGCTTGAAACGCTGATGCTCAACCACAAGGGCGAGGTCGCTGAATGCACGGGCGACAATATCTTCATTATCAAAGATGGTGTCGTCAAAACTCCGGGACCTGAAGCCGGGATCCTCGAAGGCATCACGCGAAACACCGTGATGAAGCTGGCCCGCGAAGCTGGACACGAAGTCCGTGAAGTTGCGCTGACCCGGCACGATATCTTCGTTGCCGATGAGTGCTTCCTGACGGGCAGTGCCGCGGAAATCGTCGCCGTCGTCAGCCTCGACGGTCGGAAGATTGGTACCGGCAAGCCGGGCGAGACAACGCTTGATCTGCGACGCCGGTTTCAGGAATTCACGCGTCAGTAACTCAGCCTCTCGACGCGTTCGTTTCGAGCGTCAGGCAGTTCAGTTGCTTTCAACTGGTATGCCGCCGCTCCCCGCAATGTCCGGCGCGCCAGCGTCCGTCTCCGAAGGCGTGGCTGCGATTGATGCCTCGCCATCGTCAACGACCGATGGCTGGCTGGAAGCGCCACGTCCGATCAGAGACAGAAGCAGGAACGCGACGACAAGAATTGCTCCCACCATCGCGACCGTGCTTTGATCGATTCCTCTCGACGACAGAAAACTGTCCTCGCGGCGGCTCGAAGTCGTTTCTAAGTCGATCATGCGGGAACTCGTTTCTATTCGTCTGGAATCTCATTTGTGGTGCCCGCGAGTTTTCAACCTGCACTTCTATGAACGCAGAAATCGCTCTGTTGAGGCGTTGAAATCTGGATTCTGTCCAGGTTAGCCAGAGACCAGTCCAGTTTGTCACTTTTGGCAGCCACTAACGGAGGATGAAGCGTGCGTGTCGACTCGCCTCGGCAGCCGACCGGCTGGCCTTTCGGCGAGATT
>JAPOLP010000117.1 GCA_029977045.1 Planctomycetota bacterium | reverse complement strand
GGATCCTTGGCTGTTTATCTGTTTGATATCGACGGCACTCTGCTGAACAGTGGCGGAGCCGGACAGGCCGCGATGGAAGTCGGGCTCGCCCGCGCGTTTGGCATCACCGCTCCCACCGAAGGCATCTCCGTCGCCGGTCGGACGGACTTCGCGATCATCGCTGATCTGCTGGAATTTCACGGCGTCGAACCGAGTGCCGAGAACCGCCGTCGGATCATCGACGAATACCTCGCCCATCTGCCGGCCGAACTGTCGCAGCGCGAAGGACTGATCCTGCCAGGCGTCGTTGAACTGCTCGATCAAATGAGCAAAGTTGCCGAGGCACATCTCGCGCTGCTGACCGGCAACCTGCGGCGCGGCGCGGAACTGAAGCTGACTCACTTCGGCCTGATCCAGCACTTCGAGGGCGGAGGCTTCGGCGACGATCATTCGCACCGCGATGACGTCGCTCGAGCCGCGCTGGCCGACGTCCAGGAAATCCGTCCGTCCGCGACGTCGGAAACTGTCTGGGTCATCGGCGACACACCAGCCGACGTGCAGTGCGGTCGCGCAATCGGAGCATCGGTACTGGCTGTCGCGACCGGGATGTACTCGTTCGAGCAACTGGCGGAGACGGAGCCGGACCATCTGGTTGAGGACTTCTCCAACGTTGGCCAGATCCTCGATCTGCTGGCTTGACGCCGGGTCAGCGATGGCCGAGCGTTCGCCCGAGAGGCTGCCCGAATCATCACCTGTTGAAGGAGTGCTGTGATGTCGCCACGAGTTGCCCGCTGGGCATGGGGACTGTTGCTGGGAAGTTGTGCTTTTGCCGTTTCGCTGACGGTGCTGCAAAGTGGCCGAGCCCAGGTGGCCTCACCAAAGCCGGTCGAGGAACTGCTGCCGCGAGATACCGTACTGCTAATCCGCTGGGACGGCAGTGAACGCCACCAGGCGAGCTATCAGAAAACCGCTGCGTACGAAGCGTTGTACGAATCCGGGCTGATGCCGCTGGTCGAGAAAACGCTCAGCCAGTTAACAGATTCCGCTGGCGAGAAAGACGAATCCCAGCAACTGCTGATGAGCCTCATCGACGCCATTTCAAAACAGGGCGTGTCGGTCTCCGTCACGCTGCCACCGCCAGCTCCCGGCGGACCGCCGATTCCGCTTCCGCAGGCTTTGATCGTCATTCCCAACAGCGGCAAACATGCGGAAGCCATCGTCGGCATGGCCAGCGGCGGGCCTCGTCTGCAGATCGAGAAACGCGAAATCAGCAATCGGACCGTCTGGACGACGCTGGTACCGGACACACCCGGAGTCGAAGTTGCTCTGTGGAACGAAGGCGGCCACCTGGCAATCTCAGCAGGCATCGGTGCTCTGCAGAATCACCTGGCCGTCGCGTCGGGCGATGCTCCCAACCTGACCGCCAGTGCGTTGTGGGAAGAGTTCGGTCCAGGCAACGCAGACTACGACCAGACGACACTGTTCTGGTTCGACATCGGTCGCATTCGCGACACATTCGCCCCGATGCCGCTCCCTGTCCCCGTACCCGGCCCTGACGGCGGACCAATGACAATCGGCGACGCCGCGAAGTCACTGGGAATCGACAATCTCGGCGCGATCGTCTCCGAGAGCGGACATCGAGACCGCGCTCTGTGGTCGGAAACGACGGTTCAGATCGATGGCGAACGCCGCGGGCTGCTCGCGCTGATGGATCACGAGAAGATCACCCTTGATGACCTTCCGCCACTGCCTGCAGATTCAACAGCGTTCGCGGCAATGAGCTTCAGTCTGTCCAAATTCTACGACGACATCCTGGCCTCTGTCCGCGAAGGCCTGAAGGCTGCTTCGCCGGAGGTGCAGCAGCAGTTCGAACAGCAAGTAGTTTCGCTGCCACTGATGATCGGCTTCGATCCGAAAGCAGACCTGTTCGACACACTGGGCAACGTCATCACTCCGTTTGTCGAATCCGGCCAGAACTTTCTGTGGTTCGGTGGCTGCGGAGTCGCGATCGAAGTGAAGGATGCAGAGAAGCTGCGTCGGACCGTCAACCAGATTCTCGCCATGGCTCAAGCCATGTCGGGCGGCGACTTCCAGGCGGTCCGCACGGAGAAGCACGGTCGCGAGATCATCACGTTCCGGATCGAAGCGATCGAAGCCGGCGGCCTGGTCGTCGACGACAACTGGCTGGTTCTGGGCCTTGTTCCACAAACTGTCGAATCGTTCCTGCTGCGAGTGGATGGCAAGCTGCCGAGCTGGACGCCGTCGCGGGAAATCGCAGCTGCACTGGAACTGATGCCGAAAGAGTTCACGTCGATAGCCGTATCGAATCCGAAAGCCACCTACCGAACGCTGCTGGCTTACGCACCGCTACTGGCAATCGGCGCTCAGCAGGCATTGAACGAGTCCAGAATGTTCCCGCCGGGAACGGAACTGCCGCTGAAACTGGCTGACATCCCGCCAACCGACGTCATCGTGCAGCCGCTCTTCCCGAACGTGATCATCGGCACGTCAAATGACAAAGGCTTCCAGTGGTACAGCCGCTCGTCCATGCCATCGATCCCGCTTCTCAGCGGAGCCGGTGGAGTGGCAACGATTGGCATCGCCACAGCACTGCTTCTGCCCGCAGTCCAGCAGGCACGAATGGCAGCTCGACGCACCCAGTCCAGGAACAATCTGAAGCAACTGGGGCTCTCGCTGCACAACTATCACGACGCCTATCGGGCGCTTCCCGCAGGAACGATCGAGGAATCTGCCGAAAAGCCGGAAGACCGGCTCAGCTGGCTGGTTTCGGTCCTGCCATTCCTCGACCAGGCACCGCTGTTCGACGCCATCGACCGCAAGTCCGCATGGAACAGCCAGCGAAACCAACGACCGACAAACGTCGTCGTTCCTCACCTGCTCAATCCTCAGGATACAGACCAGGGCACGCCCCATACTCACTACCTCGGCATGGCCGGCCTCGGAAAAGGTGCCGAAGACCTGCCCGTCACATCTCCGCGAGCCGGCGTGTTTGGAACAAACCGGCAGACCCGCTTCCGTGACATTCGCGATGGCTTGTCAAACACGATCGCCATCACGGAAGGCAGCGGCCAGCACGGACCGTGGGCTCAAGGAGGTCGCTCAACGATTCGTGCACTGACGCAGAAGCCATACATCAACGGACCAGACGGTATCGGCGGACCATTTCCCGGTGGTGTTCAGGTCATGCTGATGGACGGTTCCGTGCGGTTTGTGTCAGAGAACATCGACCCGCAGGTCCTCGAGGCACTGATGACGATCAACGGAGGCGAAGTGATTCCGAGATTCTGATCGTCGCCATTGAATCACTCCGCGGTTAACACAAACGGCAGGCAGCTCGCACGAGTTGCCTGCCGTTTTGCTTTCGGTATCTGGATTCGCAGCAGGACTGGTAGCAGGCGGCGGGTTTCCCTGACCCGAACAGCCGGAGCGGCAGGAGCAGTCTCCGCGCCCGGCACAGTTTTCTCCCTCGGCATAATGGCCGCTTGAGAGCTGGAAACTGCCAATCGGGAAACTCGCAGCTTGGGACGCGCTGCACGCGCGGGTAAGATCGAGAACTCGAATTACGCGGAGAAACTCCCTCCACGTCCAAACGCCATCGAGTGATTCTCAAACGGCTCCCGCCGGAGACATCCCCATGCTCAGTCTGCTGTCCCGCCTGACCTCTTCCCGTTCCATCTGTATCCGAAGCCTGTGCCTGCTGACCGCCGTCACTGCCGCACTTCTGTCGAGCGGAAGCCGTTCTGTTGCTGCCGATTCGCCGGCTCAGGTTTACGGCAAGGCAATGACCGCCTGGCAGGACGCCGAGTACGAAACAGCAGACCGTCTGCTGAGCGGGCTGATCGCCGATGAAACCAACGACCCGCGCGTCTACTACTTCCGCGGTCTGGCTCGCTACGCAGCGGGAAATCAGGACGCGGCAGCGGTCGACTTTGAAGCCGGAGCGCAGCTCGAAACGCGCGGCTCAGCCGGAGCCGATATCCCCAAATCGCTCGAACGCGTACAGGGGCCGGCTCGGCAACTGCTCGAAAACTATCGTCGGCAGGCTCGCCGCGACGCCGATCTGCAGGCGGGTTTTTATCGAGGCGATCGAGCGAAACAGCAGCTCTACTCCTCAGCACGTTCCGCCTACTTCCGCAGCGATTTTGCGACGACAGTCGAGTTGCTGGACCGCGTGATCAACGACGAAACCCGCGATCCGCGAGCCTACTACTTCCGCGGCCTGGCCCTGCAGGAACTTGACCGGTCGGAAGACGCTCAGGCGGACTTCGCCCGCGCCGTTTCGCTGGAAACCACGCCAGGCAACAAGATCGACGTCGACCGCGCTCTCGAACGAGTCCAGGGCCCGGCGCGTCGGACGCTTGAAGAACAGCGCGGCGTGGCAATGCTGGCACTGCGGCAGAAGGAACTGGAAGAACGCCGAGCGATGGTCGCGGCGATCCTTGAACGACGAACCAATGCCGGACCAGGTTCCGGTGCCGGAGCAACTGTCCGATCGGCAATCAACGCGTCTCCGACGACGCCAGACGTCGCTGCTACGACGCCGGCTGCCCAGCCTGCCGCGACAAAACCGGCAGCAAAGCAGCCAGCAACAGCACAGTCTGCGGGCCAGAACGCCACCGCCATCAACACGGCATGGCTCGATCCCGAAACGGAAGTCGTCATCAACGTCCGCGTTGCCGACATCTGGAACTCGCCCATCATCCGGCAGTTCCACGACAGTGAGGACCTGAAAAAGTCGATCGCCGAAATGGAAGCCGCAACCGGACTCACTCCGGCCAGCATCAACTCCGTGACGGTCGGTCTTTCCGGCGTGAAGGATCTGGCAGCCGCCGCTGGCCCCGCCGCGATTGCCGGACCGGCAGCTTTGATGGCGGGTCAGCAGACTGCAGCGCAGGCACGCGAAAACGCTGTCATCGTGCTGAGAACGAAGTACCCGTTCGATACGGCTCCCATCGACGCCCAGACCGAACTGTTTGAGAAGTCGTCGCACAACGGAAAGTCGTACTACCGATCGCTTGACCCGGAAAAAGGACCGTGCGTCTACATCGCCGATCTGAACACGCTGGTCATGGCTGACGAACCTCTACTGCAACAGGCGATCGGGCGCGGTGCTGACGCGGATCCTCGGCCCGAGTTCTCGTTCATCGATCCGGCCAAGCAGATCTCAATCGTTTTCGCGCCAGCCGACCCCTTTTCCATGACTGACGGCATTCCTGATGACGGCGGCAGTGGTTCGCCGGGTCTCGATGCACTCGCGGCCGCCGTTAAAGGCCAGACTCTGGCGGTCGGGCTCGGCATCGGCCTGACCACCAATGTCGAAATCGAAGCCGCGATCCTGGGAGTCGACGACACCGCCGCCACGAAAATGAATGCGGCATTCGGTGACGTTCTTGACGAACTCAAGGGGATGTGGGACCTCAGCAAGGCGCTGGCACCAGAACCCATCGTGCCGCTGGTCGACAGCCTGTTGCGATCAACACGCGGTGAGACACGTAGTGAAGTCTTCGCAGTCAGCACGCGAATCAGCCAGGGGCAGATTGAAAAGCTGGTCGCTGACCTTCAGGAAATGCTGCCCGGTCTGATGATGGGAGCCCTGATGGGCGCCGGCTCCGATAGTGGCCTGCCCGGTGGCACACTGCCTCCAGGAGCGTTCACACCCGGAAATGCTCCCGCTCCAACGCCTCCTCCTCAGGCAGATCGAACTGCTGCCGGACTGCAGATCACAGCTACCGCAAAGATCGCTCAGTTCCCCGAATTCGTCGATGGCAAGCAAATTAAACCGATCGAGCTGAACCTCGACCTCGTTGGGGATGATGCCGCCAAAGCCTCGGGTTACGGGTTCGTTGAACTGGAATCCGCTACGGACAATCTCGGAAAGCCCCTGACGCTCAGTGGTAATGGCCTGACCTTTGGAGCACCGGTCGCTGAAATCGATCACGACGACTTCTTTGTCGAACATCCTGAAAACGGATGCCGGGCAACGATTCGCCTGCTGCCACCGGAGACCGTCCCCGGCTTCGTCACGACGGCCCAGGGCAAGCTGAAACTGTTCGTCGTCGAGGACAGTGCCGACGTCGTCGTCGACAACGTCAAGTCACTGCTCGGACAGTCGATCAACAATCCGGTCCTGGCCGCCGCCGGCTTCGAGCTGAAGATTTCTAAAGTCACCGAAGACGGCGAGACTTCCTGGAAGATCGAGTGGGCGAATCCGCCTGGCGACTTTAACAAGGCCCAGCAGATGATCAGCGGAGTTGGCCAGGGCATCGGTTCTCCGGAACTCGTCGACGCGGACGGCAACCGGGTTGCCGGCTTCAACTCGTCGACCTTTGGCTTCGGCAATCAGGTGTCCGTCGAGTGGATCGCGGCTCTCGACAAAGACAACCCCTTCCCTGACGACGTCCGCCTGCGAATCAAGGTGAACTCGAAGGTCGCCGTCGTCGATGCACCGTTCAGCGTTGAGAACGTCGAGATCGCCACCGAGCAGTAACGCCCACCTCAATTCCGAGGCCGCGTAAAAGATTCCACCTGCAGGCACTCGAATCGCAGCCACGCGGGGCTGCTATTTGGGAGTTCCGTCCGTCGCTCGCAGGCAGAGTTTCTGTCGCGAAAGCTTCGCGCACCCCGGTATGCGTTTGAAACGCCAGTCCCAACGTCATGATGGTTGCCAGATTCCGGCCATCCCCTCATAACGAGTCCCCTGGGAAAGCGACCTGTTTCAACGCGAATCGAACATATGACGCGCGACGAAAAACTCTGCACGGCGGATGAAGCGGTTGCTCTGATTGAAGACGGAGCGACGGTTGCGGTCAGTGGGTTTGTCGGTGCGGCTCATCCGGAAGCACTAACGGCGGCGATCGAGCGACGCTTTCTGAATGGCGGGCAGCCGCGGGACCTCGGGCTTGTTTACGGTGCCGGCCAGGGCGACGGGAAGTCTCGCGGGCTGAACCATCTCGCCTATGAAGGCCTGGTCCGCCGCGTCGTCGGCGGACACTGGGGTTTGTGTCCGGGACTCGGGCGACTGGCACTCGACGGAAGAATCGAGGCTTACAACTTCCCGCAGGGAGTCATCTGCCAGTTGCTGCGTGACATCGCCGCTGGCCGGCCAGGCTGTCTGACGCACGTCGGCCTGGGAACGTTTATCGATCCCGCCAACGATGGCGGACGGCTCAATAATCGGACACCTGCCGGCGCCGTTGAGCGAGTCGAACTCGACGGTCGTACGTGGCTGCTCTTCAAATCGTTCCCGATTCACGTCGGGCTGATTCGAGCGACAGCCGCCGATCCGCGCGGCAATCTGGTGATGGAGAACGAAGCGGTCATCGGCGAAGTACTGCCGATTGCTCAGGCGGCCAGAAATCACGGCGGGCTGGTAATCGCTCAGGTCCGCGAACTGCGCAACGAGCCTGCACCGCCTCATCTGGTGCGGGTGCCGGGAGCCCTCGTCGACCGCATCGTAGTCGCGGCGGAGGGTGAACACGATCAGACGTTCGGCGAATCCTTCAACCCAGCATACTGCTCCGCAAACGGTGACGCAGGCAGTGACATTCTCACCGAGCCACTGCCGTTCGGCGTGCGGCGAATCATCGGTTCGCGAGCCTGTGACGAACTGCAGCCGGGCAACGTCGTCAATCTGGGGATTGGGATTCCGGAAGCGATCGCCCGCATCGCTGCCGAACGCGGGCTGCTCAACTCGGTGACGCTGACCGTCGAGTCCGGTCCGATCGGCGGGATGCCGGCGGGCGGGCTGAGTTTCGGCGCAGCGGTGCATCCAGACGCGATCGTCGATCAACCATCGCAGTTCGACTGGTACGACGGCGGCGGGCTCGACTTTGCCGCACTGGGAGCCGCTCAGGTCGACGCACAGGGCAACGTCAACGTCTCAAAGTTCGGCAGCCGGCTGGCGGGAGTCGGAGGATTTGTGAACATCACCCAAAACGCCCGGCGGCTCGTGTTCTGCACTCCGCTGACCGCCGACGGCCTTGACGTCGCCTGGCAGAACGGGCGTCTGCAGATCGTCAGCGAAGGCCGCATCCCGAAGTTCGTCGACCGCGTCGAGCACCTCTCGTTCAGCGCTGACCAGGCCAGACAACGCGGCCAACACGTCCTTTACATCACCGAACGAGCTGTCTTCGAACTTGCACCTGAGGGCGGCCTGCGGCTGATCGAAACCGCCCCCGGCATCACACCGGAAGAATCCATCCTCCCTCACATGGCCTTCCGCCCACAGATCGGCACATTGCGGGAATTGGCAGACTGCCACTTCAGCTGCGCCAAATAGCGACACGGCGCAATCCAAACACGCAAGCGTCGCCGAACAAGCAGACGCTTCGCGACCCGAGCGAGCTGCGAAGCCCACAACCGGCCTGCTCTGTTCCTGCGACAGGGTTACGGTATGCGTCTCTTTACGGCTCAAGTCACACAGCTCAGATCAGCCTGCCCTGCTACTTCTCCGCCCCAAAGCAAACAACACTGCCGTCCTGAGTTGCCAGGAATAGGCGGCCCTGGGCGGCGGCGAGGCCGTCCCAGACGGGGAGGGACTTCAGTTCGTAGTCCTTCAGCGTGCTGCCGTCTTTGGTTGATACGACTCGCAGGATCGCGCCTTCGGCTCCCAGCAGAGCTGCGTCCTGGCGGCTGAGGAGTTCCTGAACCTTCTCGTCGCGGTTCTTCAGCTTCTCAAACGTCTCGACTTCGTCGACGAAATCCGGCGGGCCGACCAGGAACAGGGCATCCTCGGACTTCAGCATCGCGCGAACGAGCAGCGGGACGTCCTTCGTCCAGTGAGGCTCGACCCACGACGGTTTGTTGTTCTGGCCGCCGCCACCACCGTTGCCGCCGGGACCGGATTCGAACCGCAGGCCGGCTCCGTTCTTGCCTTCCGCCGCAGTGGCTTTGACGATCGTGCCGTGATTGTCCAGGCCGGACGAATCCTGAGCCTTACCGCCGTCAAACGTCGATGCGAAGACCAGCTTGCCCTGCAGCGGCTGCGACGGTTGCGAGAAACGTTTCTCCAGATCGGTCGACGTAAAATCGCCGTGCATGATCTGCACGTCGTCGATGACGCCACTGAAGCCAGCCGGACTCAAATAGTCACCCGCCGCTCCAGCATCGTCCGCTCCGATTTCGATCGACTGAGCCGGCTCCCTGTCGATCAGACCTGGGGCCTTGCCCGTCGCAGCCAGAGTGCCGTTGATATACAGCTCGACCGTGCCGTCCTTTGTCAGTGCTCCAGCCAGATGCGTCCACTTGCGGACGATCGACTCTTTGCCAGCGGCGTCGAACAGTTCGGAATTGATGCGGGCTCCGAACTGCGGTCGACCGTTTCGCAGGTACAGAGAGTAGCCAGCGACCGGGCCGCCGTGGGCAACAACGACGCCGTTTGGCTTCTCAGGAAAGACCCACGCTTCGACATAGACTGCCTTGTTCGTCGGGTCGATCTTCGGTGACTTGGTGATCTGCACCATCGACGCGCCGCCCGTGTTACCGCGACGGTTCGGCTGCTGCCGCTTCTTCGCGGACTCAGGCACTTCCGGGGCTTCTTTCGGGGCTGCGAAGAGCTGGTGTTCGAGAACCGTCGTCCAGCGCAGGTGTTCGGGCTTGCGACCGAAGCCGTAAACGTTGGCGTCGTCGAAGACGAGAATCCGCCCCGACGGAGCGAACTTGCCGGCCTGGTAATAGCCCGCGTGGCCGCCGGCAAAACTGCGACCGTAAACCCAGTACGAACGATGGAACCACTCGTCGTCGAGGAAGCCCATCGGAGCGAAGACGTGAGCGAACTCGCCCGCGTGAACAGCGGCCTGGCCGGCGAAGTCCGCCGAGTTCGGTCCGAGTTCGTATCGGTTGCCGTCCTGATCGAGACGCTGCGACTTCATGAAGATGTTGTCGCCCTGGGCCGACAGGATGTCCGGCAGGCCGACCGACATCTGCAGTACCTGATGCCGATCCTGCAGATTGCCGCCGGTCTCGGGATCCTTCTCGTCAATGATCTTTTCCGACAGCTTGCTGCCCGACTGAGCGTCGAGCTTCAGGAACCGCAGGCCGCCGTCGAGGAAGTTCGACCGGCCAGCAACGCCAAAGACCGAGCCGTTCTGCACGAGCACCGCTCCGTGAACCGGCCAGACCGATTCGACCTGCTCGAACGCAACGAGGCGGCGTTCGACTGGAGCCGCCCGGTAACGCCAGACAAGTTCGCCGTCGGACGCTCGCAGACAGTAAATCCAACCGTCGTTGCAGCCGAAGTAGGCTCGACCGCCATCGATCGTCGGTGGCGAGTCGACTCGTCCGCCAGCGGTGTATCGCCAGGCAACTTTGCCGGACTTCGCATCGAGAGCGTAAACGCTGTGCGTATCGACGCTCGCCACGAAGACCTTGCCATCAGCGACGGTCACGGTACTCAAGCGACCGCCAAGGTCCGTCTTCCAGGACTCGCCGATTTCCGCGGAGACCTCGGTAGAAGCCTGGCCGCTGCGGGACTTGTCGTGCCGGTACGTCGGCCAGTCTTCGTCAGAACCTGAGGCCGGCGTCGCTTCCCCGAACGCCGGACCTTTTTCGAGGCGGCCTTCTTCGGGGACGTCTGCCGGCGGCAGGCGATCCGGCGAAGATGGAGCCAGGGCATTGAAGCCGTACAGCTTCGCCTCGGGATAGCACGCGCAGTTGTGCGGCGGTGCGTAGAGCAGGCCGTTGCAGGGCATCACTCCGTAGAGGCAGCCTCCGCGGACCCAGTGGTTGATCT
>JAPOLP010000812.1 GCA_029977045.1 Planctomycetota bacterium | reverse complement strand
GCGCCCGCTGGTGCGCCGAGTCCGTCCGCCGCCTCTGGACGAACCGCAACCGTTTCATCGCCGACGACGAGAAGACCGACGCCAAAGCCGCGTATGACCGTGCTCTGGCGAAGTATCTGCAGATCGCGGTTGAGGCAGGGGAGCAGGATTAGTTTTGAAACGCAGAGGTCGCTGAGAACTCGCAGAGGACTCAGGCTGTCTCCGCGATCGCTGCGGCTCTGCGTTGAAGTCATTCCTACACACGTCATCTTCCATCTCCTTCACGCCACTGATGTCCCGAT
This sequence comes from Planctomycetota bacterium, assembly GCA_029977045.1. Classification (GTDB taxonomy): domain Bacteria; phylum Planctomycetota; class Planctomycetia; order Planctomycetales; family Planctomycetaceae; genus JAPOLP01. The sequence continues at coordinate 3,204 of JAPOLP010000812.1, read as the reverse complement.
ACGTCCCGCTGATCTGCCTCGCCCTGACGCACACGCTCGTCGATACGTGCGCGCTGCTGATTGCTCCGTTGTGGCCGCAACTGGAAGCGGTGTACGCGTTTGGGGTCGCCGGGCTGTCGTTCGCGTTTATCGCGCAGTCGCTGCCGACATCGATCAGCCAGCTTGTCTTTGGGTTCCTGCGGGACCGGCATCCGGCGCCGATCTGGTTGTGGCTCGGACCGGTGATCGCAGCGGTCTTTCTGACGGCGATCGGACTGATCGACCAGCGGGTTCTGCTGTTTGCCCTGCTGGTGTGCGGCGGGATCGGCGTTGGCGCGTTTCATCATGAAGCGGCGGTACTTGCGGGGAAACTGCTGCCGGGTGAGCGGACTCGCGGGATCTCAGTATTCATGTTCGGCGGCTCGCTCGGGCTGGCGCTGGGGCCGGCTCTCAGTGGGTTTGTCGTCGAGCGAGCTGGATTGCCGGGGCTGGCGTATCTGGGGCCGCCGATTCTGCTGCTGATTGTCGCGCTGACGGTTATCGGGCGAAGGGCCGCGGCGACTGAAAGTTCGAGGGGCGACGATACACAGCCGGACGACCCGAAGCCGGTCGAACGCCCGACGCTGCATGAGATGTTCGATGGCCGGCTCGCCTTTGCTCTGTTGCTGCTGCTGGTCTGCTCGCTGCGGCTGGTGCCGAACATGGCGATGGACAAGGTCATGGCCTTCGTGCTCGAACGTCCCGAATGGGGCTACTCGACGCAGCAGATCGGTTTGGTGCAGAGCATCTTCCTGGCGGCGGCCAGCGTGGGGATGCTGGTGATGACGTTTCGTTTTCGAGCGGGCTGGGAGAAGGCGTTCCTGATTGGCTGCCCGCTGACGGCGATTCCGCTGATGCTGATTCTCAGCTGGCAGAGCTGTCCGCCGTGGCTGCTGTTTTCGACGCTGGCGGCGTCGGGGATCGTTCTGTGGGGCACGTCGCCGGCGATGGTTTCATATGCTCAGCAGCAGTTTCCGCGAGGAGCCGGTGTCGCATCGGCACTGACGATGGGCATGGCCTGGGGCATCGGCGGGGTGATTCAGGCACCGATCACGTCGTGGTTTCAAAGCGTCGGCTCACCGCAGACTGCGTTTGTCGCGTTCGTTCCGTGTCTGCTGGCGGCAGGAGCCATCGCTGTGTTTCTGCCGGCTGTTCCGCGAACTGCCGCCGAGGGTGGATCGCCGGGCAGGGGGCCGGGAGATGTTTCGCCGGTTATCGCACTACAGGTCGCCGAAGACGGAGTTCAATGAAATGAGAGTTCGATTCGTCGCGGTATTACTGCTGATCAGTGTGCCTTCAGTCGGTCGATTAACCGCCGCTGAAGACACCGCCGCGTGGCCGGAGCTTCCGTCGAAGAATGCAACGGTGACGCTGCCGGCTCAGGAGTGGCCGCAGAAGCCGGGCTCGCGAACGATCACGGCGTCGATCCACTATCCGGACGGAATGTTGGAAAGCGTCGATCGTTCGACCGGCCTGATGCTGACGCTGCACAACTGGGGTGGGACGAATTGTGCTGGAACAGCGAATCCGGACGCACTGGCGAAACGACTCAACGTGGTCGCGATCTGCGTCAACTATCTGCAGAGCGGAAAGCAGGCGTCGATTGACGATCCGGAACCGTATGACTGTGGCTACCTGCAGGGGCTCGATGCGCTGCGTGCGTTGTGGTTCGTCTTTGACGGTCTGAAGCAGCGGGAGCTGGCATTCGACTCACGACGCATCTTCGCGACCGGCGGATCGGGCGGGGGTAACGTGACGCAGATGGTCAACAAGCTGGCGCCGCGAACGTTTACCTGCGTGATCGACATGTGCGGCATGGCGAAGCTCAGTGACGACATCGCGTTCAACCTGCCCGGCGGGACCGGTCTCAACGCCCGCTGGAGCCGCGATCCCGACAGTCCGAACTGGCTCTCGCCCGCGAATCAGGAGATCCGCTTCGTATCGAAGCCGGAGCACTTGAGCGTCCTGAAACGACTGAAGAATGCGACGAAGATCGTTGTCGTGCACGGCGTCGACGATTCGACCTGCCCGTTTGCCGACAAGCAGGAACTCGTGGCGAACATGCAGGCGGCGGGGCTCGACGTCGAGCCGCACTTTATCACGAAGGACGATCTCGACGGCGAAGTCTTCACCAGCAGCGGGCACGCACTCGGTAACCGGACGGAGATCGTGTTTCGCGTCGCCGGGAAGTACCTGACACCAGGAACGAAGACGACATTGCTGCGGAGGCAGAAGACGGACTTCGAGCGGCGGGATTCAAGCGTTGGGTTCTCAGTGACTGGCGGCGAGTTCGTGATTTCGTACGAGGCCGGCTATCCGGTCGGGCGTCTTGTGACCAACGAGTGGCCACCGCAGCTTGCCGGTGCGACGAACGGAACAGTCACTGTTCGCTCGGATGGCTTTCTGCAGATTCCGGCCGACGTGCAGAAGTGGAGCGGAGAGGACGGAGCGGCGCCGTTCACTGTTGCGAAGACTCCACCGACGGTTGATCTGGCGTTTCAGCGCGAGCTGGGTGAGGGTGCGATCCGGCGGCGGCTCTGGTCGTCGTGGGGTGACATCTGCCTGGCTAGCGATGGTCGTGTTTATTGCGGCATCGGCGATCACGGCAACGATGCCGGTGGCGACGCTCGCTGCTTCGTTTACCGCTGGGATCCGCAGTCGAAGGCGCTGGAGCAGATCGTCGACATGAACCAGGTCGTGCCCCAGCGCGAGGGGCAGCCGGCCTGGTCGAAGATTCATGCGAAGATCGACGAGGGGCCGGGCGGGAAGATCTATTTCTGCTGCACACTGAACGCCGGGAACCGGGCGGGCGACGAACAGTATCACTGGACGCCGGAGCTGCCGGGCGGGCAGGTCTATCAGTTCGATCCGGCGACGGGAAAAACGAGTGTCTTTGCGAGCCTGCCGCCGAAACGCTGTACCGCAACGTCTCTGTTCGATCGGATGCGGAACATCTGGTGGTGCAACCTGGAAGCGGGCGAGGGCGATGCGTTGTGGGGGCTTGATCTGAAGTCCGGGAAGCCGGTGTTTCAGTCGGCTGACGGCACCGTCGCGTTCAACCGGGCGTTTGCACTGGCAAACGACGGTTCGATTCTCTTTAACGGAGCAGATTCACTCTGGCGGCTGACGCCTGGCAGCTACGAACTGCAGCAGCTCAAGGCGACGTTCGGCGAGGCGCCCGGAATG
>JAPOLP010000979.1 GCA_029977045.1 Planctomycetota bacterium | reverse complement strand
GTGGCAGACGATGATCGAAAAGATGGGCGTCGAAGTCGCCGGCCCGTTTCAGGACAGCACGGGCACAATCGGAGAGCTGCTGGGATGAAATTGCAGCTTTCGCTACGCAGTGTTGCCTGCGGCTTCCTTCTCGTTCTGTCGCTGGCGGGCGCGTCCGCTGAAAATAAGGCGGAACCAGCTGCGAGTAACTCACTCGGGATGAAGTTCGTCCGTGTTCCGGCGGGCGAGTTTGTTCGCGGGTTCGAGACATCGAACCGCAGCGAGCGGCGATTTCATCTCGCTCACCAGTACAGCAACCGGCAGACCTTCAAGGACGAATCGCCCGCGCATCGAGTGAGCCTCTCCAAGCCGTTCGACATCGCGGCCACCGAGGTCACCGTCGGCCAGTTCCGCGAATTCGTTGCCGCGACCAGTTACCAGACCGACGCGGAACAGAACGGGGGCGCACTCGGTTGCTTTCCGGAAGAGCGGGATTACGTCGACCGGTTTCACAAAGCTCCAGAAATCACCTGGAAGTCGCCGGGCTTTGAGCAGACGGACTCGCATCCGGTCGTCGCCGTGAGCTGGAACGACGCGCAGAAGTTCTGCGAGTGGCTCTCGAAAAAGGAGAACGCGAAGTATCGACTGCCGAGCGAAGACGAGGGGGAATACGCCTGCCGGGCCGGACAGGCAACCTGGTACTCGTGGGGCGAGAACCCTGACGCCGCTTACGCACACGCGAACGTCGCCGACGGAGCCCTCGAAGCCGCTCAGCCGAACACGACCCGTTTTCAACGAGCGGTCCGACTGGGAGCCGACGAAGGTGACGGTGTCGTCTTCACCGCGAAAGTGGGCAGCTACAAACCAAATCCCTGGGGCCTGTTCGACACTCACGGCAATGTCTGGGAATGGTGCCAGGACCGCTGGTCAGCCGACCGTTACGAACGCTTCTTCGACGGCGTCGCTCGCCAGGAACGCGATTCTGTTGTCGTCCGCGATCCGCTGTTTGAAGAGAAGACGGACCAGCACCAGTACGGCGACTGGCGCGTCATGCGCGGCGGCGCCTGGACCTGCGCCCCCGCCGCCGTCCGCAGCTCCATCCGTACTTTCGCCGAAGCCACTGACGCCTCTGTCTACACCGGATTTCGAGTCGTTCGCGACTCTCCGTGACACGGCTTGTTGAGCACGACACGTCCGCCCACACTCCACCACGTTGTCGTTTGACCTGTCTCTGATTCGTGCCCGTTTCGCGACACCTCGCATGAGAATTCCCATCTGCATCGCCAGCCTGCTGATCGCAACACTGCCAGCAGCCACTCGGGCGGAACCGTCCTTCGCGCGGGACCTGCAGCCGTTTCTGACAACACACTGCCTGCGCTGTCACAACGAGAAGCTGCAGGAAGGCGAGTTTCGGATCGACGTTCTGTCGCACGACATCGGCGTTAAGGATACGCCGCAGTGGGCAGAGGTCATGCAGCGGATCAACTCCGGCGAAATGCCACCGGCAGACGAGAAGAGCCGCCCAACGGCCGACCAGGGAGCGGAGATCGTCGAGTGGATCGCTGCGCGGATTCGTGAGGGCGAGGCGGCTCGAATGGCGCAGCGGGACCGGGTGACCTACAACCGGCTGACCCGCGAAGAGTACGTCAACACCGTTCGCGATCTGATCGGCGTCCATTACGACGCGGAAGACCCCGGCGGGCTGCTCGAAGATCCGGAGTGGAAGGGGTTCGAACGGCTCGGTTCGATCCTGTCTCTCTCGGCGACGCACGTCGAGAAATACCTCGCTGCCGCCGAGATCGTTCTGAACGAGGCGTATCCAGACTCAAAGATCGAGTATCTCGAAGCGTCGACACCTGCCGTCATCTTTCGCCCCGACCGACCGCATTACGAGGAATTCGCGAAGGCCGGGCTGCTCGACAAACTTCGCTATGAACTGCCAACGTCGGGCGAGATGTTTCGCGGGTCGAGCCCGTACCGTGATGGCGTGAGGTTTCCCGGACCAGGCATCTACGAGTTCTCGTACCAGGTCAGCGGACTCGTCCCGCCGAACGGGCCGCCGCCTCGAATGCAGGTCTACGAGTGGAAGCTCGACCGTGTTTTGTTTGAGCAGGACATCACAGCTCCCGAGGACCAGCCAGCGACCGTCACCTTCCGGGCTCACTTTCCCGACGTGCGTTCGCCGTCGCTGCACGTCATCAATCTGACGGGACCGCCACGACATCCTCGCTCGACGGCTCACAGCCAGATTCCGTTCGTCAGTACGAAATATGAACGCGCTCCCTGGCAGATGAAGATCACAGATCAGCAGGGCCAGCCCACGGTGCCCGTTCTGCTGATCGACTCGATCACGATGCGCGGCCCGATCATTACCGACCAGGAACAGCAGCGCCGCGACGAGTACCTGCCCGATGGCGAGGACACTCTGGCCGGCGCCCGCAAGGGACTGACGGCGATGGCCCGGCGGGCGTTTCGCCGACCGCTCGAACCCGGCGAACTCGACACTTACCTGACCATCGTCGAGGGCGAACTGGCTGCCGGTGAGTCGTTCGTCAACGCGATGAAGTCCGCGATGACCGCCATCCTGTGCTCGAAGAGTTTTCTGTATCTCGCAGAAGGCGACGAGAACGCCGACCGCGGAAAGCTCAACGACTGGGAGATCGCGTCGCGGCTGTCTTACCTGCTGTGGAGCACGATGCCGGATGACGAACTGTTCCGCCTGGCCGAGCAGGGCCGGCTGCAGGATCGCGAGGAACGTCGCCGACAGGTCGCGCGAATGCTGGCTGATCCGCGAGCCCGCCGGTTCAGTGAGTCCTTCGCGACGCAGTGGCTGCATCTCCGCAAGGTCGGCATGTTCC
>JAPOLP010000381.1 GCA_029977045.1 Planctomycetota bacterium | reverse complement strand
GAAGACCTGGCATGTGCGGCACTGCATCCCCGGTGAGGATGGAAGTTACACCCGCTGGGTTCCGCTGGCAGACGTTTACGTACCGCTGGATCAGATTCCGACCAACGCCGCGCCGACGCCTGCTGAGGAAGCGGCTCCTCAGCCCGTCGAACCGGAAGCTGCTCCGGCACCAAACGTTCCACCTGCTCCGCCAGAAGCTCTGAACATCCCGGCGGCTGGCGGCGAAGTTCGCCGAGCTGGCTTTCGTGCCGAGTAAGCAGACGGCGATCAAGTGAGACTCCGACGGGAAACCGTCGACCAGAACTCGCTTCGTGCGAGTGCTCCTCCTGTGCGAAGCGGCCGGATCCTGCGATCCGGCCGCTTTTCTGCGCTGCGCGGACAGTCAACAATGACGGACGTCTCGATTCCCGTCATTGAAAGCAGCTGATGTCCGGTCCGCCTGAGTCGCCGCAGAACGCGAACACCGAACAGCGACGTTTTGGTCGAGTCGCCCTGTTGCTGAGAGTCGTGGGCGTTGTTGACTGTCTGGCCGTCACTGTCGCATTTCTGCCCTGGTCGCTGATCGAGCAGGTTCATTCGCTGGTTGCGAGTGGCGAGTTGTCCAGCGAACCGGCGGTCGAGTATCTCGTCCGCTCTGTGTCTGTTCTGCACGCGATGTTTGGCGCGTTGCTGGTGCTGCTGTCTCGCGATGTGCCGCGTTATGCCGAGCTGATTCGAGGCCTGGCGAAGCTGACCTGCGTCGCGGGAGTGCTGCTGTTCGTCGTCGACCGGCAGGCGGGGGTTCCGCTCTGGTGGGCGATTGCCCAGAGCGGAGGGCTGGTCACCATCGGGGTGTTTCTTGTGGTGTCTCTGCGTGTGAAGCCGACTGGTTCCGGGAGTGATTCAGAATGAAATTAATTGTCCTGGCGTTTGTTGTGATGACCGGACTGGCTTCCGTTGGTGGCGACGCAGCGTCTCGCGTGAGTGCTGCCGACGACTCCGCTGACCTGCGAGCACAGGCGGAAACGACGCTTGAACGGGCGACGGAGTTTTATCACGGCAAAGTTGCGCGGCATGGCGGGTACGTTTATTACTACTTGGTCGATCTGAAGCGGCGGCTGGGTGAGGGAGTCGCCAGTGACGATCAGATCTGGGTGCAGCCTCCAGGGACCCCGACGGTCGGGCTCGCTTTTCTGAAGGCGTTCGAGGCGACTGGAGATCGCCGCTATCTGAATGCGGCGACGGATGCCGCTACCGCGCTGATCTACGGTCAACTGGAATCCGGTGCCTGGACGAACTGCATCGACTTCGATCCGCGAGGCAAACAGGTCGGCCAGTACCGTAACGGCAAGGGCCGAGGCCGGAACTTCTCGTCGCTGGACGATGGCCAATCGGAAACGGCCATCCGATTTCTGATCGCCGCAGACAAGGCTCACGGTTTCAAACACGGGGCGATTCACGAAGCGGTGACAATCGCACTCGATGCGTTACTGGACGCTCAATTCGACAACGGGGCTTTCCCGCAGGGCTGGGATGAGGTCCCGGTTAAAACAAAGCAGCCGATTCTCAAGGCGAGCTTCCCGAAGTACGACTGGCGGACCGAGGGCCGCGTCAAGGAATACTGGGACTGCTACACACTCAACGACGGCTTGGCGGGCGACGTTTGCGAAACTCTGATTGCGGCGCATCGAACGTACGGTGACGAGCGTTACCTCGGCGCGATCCGGCGGCTCGGCGACTTCCTGCTGCTCTCGCAGTTGCCCGAGCCGCAGTCCGGCTGGGCACAGCAATACAGTTTCGAGATGCACCCGATCTGGGCTCGACGGTTTGAACCAGCAGCCGTCGCCGGTCGCGAGTCGCAGGATGCACTCAAGACGCTGCTGACGATCAGCGAGTACACCGGCGAGAAGAAGTACCTGGAACCAATCCCGCGAGCGATCGCCTGGCTGAAACGCTCGCAATTGCCGGACGGTCGACTGGCCCGCTATTACGCTCTGGAGTCGAACCGTCCGCTGTACATGGTTCGTGACGGCCGCGATTACTCACTGACGTACGACGACTCCAAACTGCCGAGTCACTACGGCTGGAAGGTCGCGTCAGAGATTGAGCTGATCGAGAGCTGGTATCAGCGCACTCAGGCTGGAACTCCATCGAATGGAATCGGGAGCGACGATCTGGCTCAGCGCGTGCAGGCCATCGTGAAGTCGCTCGACACCGAAGGACGTTGGATATCGACCTACGACAACGAGCCGCTGTCCGGTCAGCCGAAGTTCCGTCCCGGCGATCGGTATATCTCCAGCGCGGTGTTCAGCGATAACATTGAAACTTTGAGCGAGTATCTGAAGAAGCAGAAATAACCACACGCGAACGATGCGGTTCGGCCAGGAAAGGCGATCGTTCTGAGAGCGTAGCTCACGGATTTGGTTTCTGAGGATCGCGCGAATTTCTGATGTGCCAGTTAAGTCTGGTCTTGCAGCGGATTTACCTGTCTGCGCGAAATACGCTTCGCAGGAGCACTGTTCTGGTTTCAAGACGAAGCCGTTGCCGGACAGTCTCAGCAGTTCGCTGCGGAACCCGTCCGGCAGTTCTCTGGAAGGAGACGTACCAGAGGCAGATTCGGCCACTCTGGCTGGCCGGTCGCTGATCCCGATTGATCACGATCGGCATGCTGAATGGAATGTCCGTCGCATCAGAAGGAGGATCGTCATGGCCGTACTGAAAGTCGTCGAGCTGGTGGGAACGTCACGCAAGGGCTGGGAAGACGCTGTCCAGCAGGTCTTTCGAGAAGCTTCCGATTCCCTGCGAAAGATTCACGGCGTCCGTGTCGTGCATCAGGCAACTCGCCTGGCTGCCGGTCGGGTTCGCGAGTACCTGGCAACCTGTCGCGTCGCTTACGAACTGGAGGAGGGCAGCCAGATTCCCGCCGACCAGATGGCTGGACGTAGTCTGCGAGTGCAGACGTTGGCCTGAGCAGCGGCGCGCGATGACGCAGCAAATGAAATCGGGGCACCGTTCTCTCTGTTGGGAGAAAGGTGCCCCGTTTCTGTTTGCGAGTGGTGTTTGTGGTGTCCGGCGACCACTTTCGGATTCGAGCGGTTACTCGGCCTCTGATTGTCTGGTCCAGCGAGCTGCAAGGTAGTGGGCAGCCGCGTGTTCGGGGGCCGATGCTTCGATCGTCTTTAGAAATGCGATGGCGCGACGAAACTGATTGCCGTTGGCGAGCGAAATCGCCATCAGCAGTCGAGCGGAACCCGTGAACTGCCGGCTGTTCTGGTTGCGGAGATATCGTTCAAGTGCTCCGGCGGCTGATTTCCAGTCGCGTTTCTCAAACAGGCAGGTTGCATTCCAGTACTCTGCAGTTTCACCGGCCTGAATGTGGGCGAGACGAACGTCGTCCGGCAGACCGAGTGACAGCCGCGTCTTGATGCCAACATTGGCGGAGCCAAATTGCGATGCGAGTTCTGCGGGGAGAGTGTTCAGAACTGCTTCGTCGATCGTGGGAGGCAACGGGCTGAAGCCCTGAATCTTGACGTAGAGTTCAATGGCGTCGGCAGTGCGTCCCTGTAACTGGCTGGTCCTGGCTTTCAGAAGATATCGCCAGCCGGTTCCGACGCTGAGTTTCGGAACCCGGACCTGCTCGTTGATCACAATTAGTTCAGGGCCGATTGCCGTAATTGGCAGAGGTGTCTGAAAGGCGTTTTTCAGTTCTTTGAGTTGCCGCTTTTGTTCCGCGGTCATCGTTGCGCCTGCTTCGCGACGACTTTCTGGCCAGAGCCAGGCACCGATTCGCTCAGGCGGAATCAGGCCATTTGCCGAATCACGAATGGCGGTCAGAGAACCTTCCTGATCTCCCGCGGAAACGAGTGGGCGGTACAGCGTTACTGACTGGTCACCGGTCAAGGCTTCACTCAGTCCCTCCATGCGGCGAGACCAGAGGGTTGTGTCGCCGATGACTTCCAGAGATGCCTGTTTGAGAGCGTCTGTCGTGACAGGGTATGGCTGTGATTCGGAGTCAAGCTGCCGGAATACTCCGTCATCGGAAGTTGCTTCTGACAGGCTGGCGGCGCTCTGTGGCAGCGCTGCTGAAGCTGAGTCGTCACTTTTCGACAGCGATGGGATGGGCAGTCCGAGAACGACATCGAACAGGTGCAACTGGCTGTCGAGCAGCACAGCAACGAGGCGGATGCTGGAATCACTGTCTGATTCAGCGTCGGACGAGCCTTGTGTGTCGTTTTTCGGCAGGCGGACAATCGCGGCGGGGATCTTCAGCTCGTGAAGAAGGGTGGCGAAAATCCAGGCGCGATCAGTCGCGGAGCCGCTGCCGAAAAATGCTGATTCATACGGACTGAGTGGCAGACCGCCGATGGAGTCCGACGCCAGTTGCACGGTGTGCATCGTGTGGTAGAACAGTCCAAACACGCGGCTTATTGAGGAATTTTCGCGGGTTCGCAGGTTCGAGACTGTCTGCTGAGCCCAGATGGCGTCACGGGCGTGCGTGGTGTCGCGTGTGACAAACCGCCGGCGCAGGACTCGTTCGACGAGTTCGTTATCGAGTGATTCGGCGAGTTCCTCTCGCAGCAGTTCCTCGTCGACGAGCGGGTTCAGCCGGTCGGCCAGATCGACGTCGGCCCATTCGTTGAGGCCTGATAACGGGAGATCCACCGGAACGTTAATCCCGAACTCGTCGGGCTGGAGTTCTGCGATGCAGCTTTCGAGAGAAGCAATGGCTCGTGTTTCATCGGAGCTGTTACTTGATTTGCCACTGCCACCGCTGGACTGGGGCGTCTTTGAGGAGTTGCATCCGATTACAGAGAGACAGGAAAGCAGAATGGCGACTAGGAAACGTTTGTGTGCACCGCAAACGAAGCCGGGATAGCGTGTCGAGGTCTGTGGCGTTTCGGGCATGTGATCACCGTCAGCGAGATGCTGTAGTTTCCGTGCGACGTGGGTATTGAGACGTGTGGTCTGTCGAGGTGTTACCTAGGTGTCAGCTTCGCATTCGAGTACGGCGTCGCGCAGACGGACCAGTTGTTTGAGGAGTCGCGGAAGATTGTGGAGTTGCACCATGTTTGGGCCGTCGCTCATTGCGTTGTCGGGATCCGGGTGCGTTTCGATGAAGACGCCATGGCAGCCCGCAGCGACTGCCGAGCGGGCGACTATTGGAACCATCTCCCGCTGACCGCCGGTGGTTGCTCCTCCGGGCATCTGGACGCTGTGTGTTGCGTCGAAGATGACAGGGGCTCCGGTCGAATGCATGATCGGAATCGACCGCATGTCGTTGACCAGGCGACCGTATCCGAATGTCGTTCCTCGCTCCGTCAGCAGCACGTTCGACTGTCCGGCCTCTTCGCACTTCCGCACGATGTGAACGGTGTCTTCCGGTGCGATGAACTGTGGCTTCTTGACGTTGATGACGCTGCCGTGCTTCCGCGTGGCCTCGGCTGAAGCGACGATCAGGTCGGTCTGGCGGGCGAGGAACGCTGGAATCTGAATGATGCTGCAGACTTCGGCGGCCGGGTCGGCATGAAACGGCTCGTGAATGTCGGTGGTGACAGGCAGGCCGGTTGTGTCTCGCACCTTCGCAAGGATCTCAAGGCCACGTTCGAGGCCGGGGCCACGGAAACTATGGATACTCGTGCGGTTTGCCTTGTCGAAGCTCGACTTGAAGACGAGTGGGATGCTCAGTGAGGACGCAATTTCGGCAAGCCGTATAGCGACGTCGAGGATGAATTCTTCACTCTCGATGACACACGGACCGGCGATGAACAGCAGCGGGCATCCGGTGCCGCAACGGTACTGATTGATGCTGACGGGGTCGGCGGGCACGTCTGGTCCTTCCGTTCTTGTTGAACCTCGATGCGGAGCATGTTGAACTCACCGCAGTGTGAGGCGACATCCTGTCGTGGAGCGTCGGAGAATTGAGGCGGGAATCCGTATCACGCGAAGCGAGACTAACAGGTTCGACGCTCTCTACTGTTTGGCGGTTGCGTCGGATTGAAGTGAGACGACCT
>JAPOLP010000214.1 GCA_029977045.1 Planctomycetota bacterium | reverse complement strand
CGGCTGGAACAAGCCCGAAGGCGCCAGACAACTCGGCGAGTGGGATCGCTTCATGGCCGAACAGCTTGCCCACTTTCTCGATCGTCTGGCTTCCGTCGAGGAAGAACACGGCAGCGTGCTGGACAACTCCGTCATCCTGTACGGCAGCAGCAACAGCCAGACGCACAACAACCGCAACTACCCGCTGGTCTTCGCCGGCGGACGAGAACTCGGCCTGCAGCACGGCCAGTACCTGAAGCTCCCGGAAGACGTCCCGCTCTCCAACCTGTTCGTGACCTCACTCAATCGCGTCGGATTGGAGACCTCATCCTTCGCTGACAGCACCGGCGAACTGACCGAAGTGCTCGCCTGATAATCCAATCGCGGATTGCGAGCCTCAATTGCCCTGCCCCGGCGGCTTTGCGGTAGCCGGCTTCGCTGGCGGCTTGCGAGTGGCTGGTGTGTAGTTGTCGTTGACTCGCTTGCCTGGCGTAAATTCCGGCAGATCGACACCGGCTTCCTGCATAACGGCGCGAATTTCGGCGAGCGTTGTTGCCGCAGGTTTGAAGTTGCCTGGGCGGTGCCCCTCGGCGATCAGGTGCGGAGTCCAGCCGTACTTGTTCTTGCGGTTCCAGACGTTGATGTCCGCTCCGTTCGCCGCCAGAAGGCGGACCATCTTTGGCAGGTTCTTGTAGGCCGCTCCGTGCATCGCGGTTTCGCCGTTGCGGTCGACGGCGTTGATGTCGGCTCCGGTTTCGAGCAGCAGCTTCACCGCCGCAATGGCCTCGTCTTCGGTACCCGCTTCCTCTCCCGGAGCCAGTGTTCCGATGCCGGCAGCCGCCAGTAGTGGCGGGCACTTGTCGGCATTCGTGATCGTCGGGTCCGCTCCGAGTTCCAGCAGCAGTTTCATCAGAGGAAGGTCAGCAGTGTCGGCAGCGAGCAGAAACGGCGTGGCCGCCCTGCGACTCAGCCGGCCTCGACCGGAGCTGCCTCGGTCCAGTCGAGCGTTCACATCCGCCCCGTGCTTCACAAGTTCCCGCACGCACTGCAGGCTGGTCAGCTTCCCGGAACCGATCGGTGGAGGATCGCCGTCGAGCCCGTCTCCCGAGTTCGGCTTCCTCACCCACGTCAGCACATGCAGCGGCGTGAAGCCTGACCGCTGATCGTTCGGGTCGGCTCCGGCTTCGAGCAGATGCACCGCCAGCTCGAAGTGACCATTCTCGACGGCGAGCAACAACGGGCTCGTTCCCGATCGCGGTGTCCGACCACCTTCAACCTGAGGGCGCATGACCGTGTTGACGTCTTCGCCTGATTTCAGAAGCACGTCCACGACACTCGTTCGCCCTTCTCTCGCCGCAAAGAACAGTGGAGTGAATCCCGACCTCAACGGCGTGCGGAACTCAGCCCCGTGCTCGATCAGCTGTGACACGATGTCTGCGTGCCCCTCGGCTGCCGCCCACATGATGGCCGTCTGTTCGTCCCGCTGCTTCGCGTTGATGTCCGCCTTGTGGGCTAGCAGTGCCTTCACTGCTCCAACCGATCCCGTCCGTGAGGCCGTCATCAACGGCGTCTCGCCACCCGGCTGAGCGGCATTCGCATCGGCCTCTTTGGCCAGCAGCAGTTCAACGAGTTCCCCGTTGCCGTTCTCGCAGGCCAGCATCAGCGGTCGGATGCCGTACCGATTCCCGACGTCCGCCGTTGCGCCACGTTCGAGCAACTGCCGCACAACGTCAGCCCGATCATGCCACACCGCCCAGTGCAGAGCCGTCATTCCATCGGCCTGCGCCGCGTTGATGTCGGCGTCAGCAGAATCGAGCATCGTCTGCAGCCGCTCCCAGCGTCCAGCTTCAGCCGCATCGGCAAGCGTTGCCTCTGCTGCGTTCGACGGACGCACCGACGAAACGAGCAGACAAAGCGACAGGGTGAGACTACGAATCATCGAAGTGAACTTTCTTCACCACAGAGGCACTGAGATCACAGAGCAGCGACGACCTTGTTGACTCTGTGTCCTCGGTGCCTCTGTGGTGAATATTCAATACTGAACTTACCTGAAAGACACAGGACATCGTCTAAGCATCAAACAGCCTGTCGATCTTCCCGCTGCTGTCCGCGAACGAGTCGATCCTCACGCCGACCTTGTTCAGCAGTGTCAGATGCAGGTTGGCCAGAGCGGTCGGCTGTTCGCAGTGGACGTGCCGACCACCCCGCATGTTTCCGGCGGCCCCGCCTGCGACGATGATCGGGAGGTTCTGGTGGTCGTGGACGTTCGGGTCGCCCATGCCGCTGCCGTACAGATACAGCGAGTGATCGAGCAGCGTTCCATCGCCTTCCGGGATCGCCTGCATTCGCTGCAGGAAGTCGGCGAACAGTGAAACGTGAAAGCGGTTGATCTTCGCGACTTTGGCGATCTTCTCAGGATTGCCGCCGTGATGCGTCAGCGGGTGATGCGGATCGGTGACGCCGGCCTCGGGATACGTCCGGTTGCTGGTCTCGCGAGCCAGTTGAAACGTGATGACTCGCGTGACGTCGCCCTGAAACGCCAGTAGCTGCAGGTCGAACATCAGCTTCGCGTGTTCGGCATACGAAGCTGGTACGCCGGTTGGCCGATCCAGGTCCGGAAGCGGGTTTTCCTGCGTGTTCACTTCGGCCTTCTGAATGCGGCGTTCGACCTCGCGGACGCTGTCGAGATACTCGGCGACTTTCGCTCGGTCACCCGGGCCGAGCGTGTTCTGCAGGCGGCGAATTTCCTCAGTGACGGAATCGAGCAAGCTCGCACGGCGACGCAGATCCGCTCGCCGGTCTTCCGGACTGCCGCCTTCGCCGAACAGAGTCTCAAACACGATTCGCGGATGAGCCTCGCTGGGCAGCGGAGTCGTCGGTGATGACCAGCTCAAGTTGTTCTGGTAGACGCAGGCGTAACCGTTGTCGCACTGCCCTGCCGTCGACATCAGGTCCATCGCCAGTTCCAGCGACGGCAGCTGCGTTTGCTGCCCGATCTGCTTTGCGGCCACCTGGTCAGCGGTCGTGCCGAGGTGATAGTCAGTGCTCTCCGTGTGCTTTGCCTTCGCACAACTGAGGAACGACGAGTTCGACGTCGCGTGCGTCCCAGGGTAAGCGTTGCGGACCTCCAGATTCGAGATCACGGAAACGTGTTCGCGAACCGGTCCCAGCGGACTGAGCGTGGGCGAGAGTTCCGTAAGGTCGTCGCCCGGCAGAGCCCACCGCGAAATGTCACAGCCCATCGGCATGTAGACGTACCCGATCCGCCGCAGCCGGGCCGGATTCGCCGCCGTCTCGGCCTGAGCCGTCAGTGCCGGCACCATCGCGTCCAGCAACGGCAGCGCAACACTCGCACCAAGCCCCTTCAGCAGCGTCCGCCGCGGCAACGCTCGTTTGGAAATGATCATTCCGCAGTCCTCATTTGAAACGGCACGCTCTGCACGATTCCTTGGATCAGCGACGAGAACGCGTAGTCGGTCTCACCTGCCTGTCGCAGAATCTGCCGCACTGCCGGAGCATCGCGTTCGTCGACGCCGCGTCCGAGTGCGTAGGTCAGCAGTTTTCGAGTCAGCGTGCCAGTAAACAGTTCCGGCTTCTGCAGCAGCGCCTGTTCGAGCCCTTCAACGCTGGCGAACTCGCTGCCGTCCGGCAATCCGCCGGTCGAATCGATCGGGTGCCCGGCATCGAATTCCCGCCAGCGACCGATCGCGTCGAAGTTCTCCAGCGAGAACCCAACCGGGTCCATCAAGTTGTGGCAGCCTGAGCAGTTCGGATCGGCTCGATGCTGAGCCAGCCGGTCCCGCAGTGGCAGGCTTTGGTCGACCGTGTTGTCCTTCAGAGCCGGAACGTTGTTCGGCGGAGGCGGTGCCGGCGCACCAAGCAGGTTTTCGAGTATCCAGTTGCCGCGAATCACCGGCGAGGTCCGCGTCGCGTACGACGTGACGGTGAGAATGCTCGCCTGCCTGAGCAGGCCACCGCGTTGCTGGTCAACTGAAACTTCATTCGGAAGCTCGACCGCCCGGAACCGGCTGCCGTACACGCCAGGGATCCCGTAATGCTTCGCCAGCCGCTCGTTGAGAAACGTCTCACGCGAGTTCAGCAGTTCGAGCACGCTGCGGTCTTCACGAACCACGCGTTCAAACAGCAGTTCTGTTTCGCGTTGCATCGCCTGCCGCAGGTTCTCGTCGAAGTCAGGATACAGCCGCATATCCGGCGTAATCGTCTTGAGGTTCCGCAGGTACAGCCACTGGTCCGCGAAGTTCTCGACCAGAGACCGCGACCGCTCGTCGGACAGCATTCGCCGCGTCTGCTCGGTGAGCACTTTCGGCTGGCTGAGTTGGCCGCGTTCGGCGAGGTCGAGCAGTTCGTCGTCCGGGACGCTGTTCCAGAGGAAGAACGACAGACGCGATGCCAGCTCCAGGTCGCTGATCGGGTAAGCCTCGCCGGGCTTCGCGTTCGCGGGCTCGCGTTCGATGCGAAACAGAAACCGCGGGTTGACCAGAATCGCCGCGACCGCCGCTTCGATGCCGGCCTCGAAACCCGCATCGCCCTGCCCTGTTTCAGCGTGGCCGCGAGCTTCCCGATAGAACGCCAGTGGCTGAGCAAGGGCGTCGTCAGTGACAGGTCGCCGCCACGCTCGCCGAGCCAGCGTCCGCAGAATCTCTGTCGCGCAGGCGTCTTCGTCAGACGGTTCAGTTGGCTGCCTCACAAAGAGACGCTGCCGGCTGGGAGTCTCGCCCGGTCCAGTTGCGTCGTACGGACCGGTGATTGAAACCTGAAACACTGCCGGTGCCGTGCGCGGGTGGCGGTGGTAATTGAAGCGAGACTCGTACGGCTGCCGTTTGGTTTCGAGCAGCGAGAATGAGCGGGCAGGAAACGTCACGCCGACCTGGTGCGGACCGGCCTCGACGCGGAATCTGGTCTTCAGATGCGCATCGACCTGGCTGTGGTCGCGATCGGCTGGCGGGCGGATTTCAAACCGCTCGACGAGATCACGGTCGAGCAGCACGTCGAGCTGGTGTCCGCCACGCAGGCCCTCGACTTCGTCGTTGCGATCCCGCATCAGGCGTACGGTGACTTCGTACTCGCCATCCTGAGGGAACGTGTACCGGATCAGCGTGCCGCCGCGAGTTCCGATCGG
Organism: Planctomycetota bacterium; assembly: GCA_029977045.1. GTDB lineage: Bacteria > Planctomycetota > Planctomycetia > Planctomycetales > Planctomycetaceae > JAPOLP01. Next base: position 3,297 of record JAPOLP010000214.1, on the reverse strand, counting down.
CAGGCCGGGCAGATGCCGCTCTTGGGTCAGGTCTGCGGGCACTCGAAATGTCTGCCCGCCCGGCCCGCGTCCGACTCCACCGACCGCCAGCCGGGCAATCTTCTCCGCCGCGAGCACGTAGCGGTTCAGCAGCGTCGGCGAGAGTTCTCCGACCGTGACATTATCAAACCCGTGACTGAGCGGATCAGCCGGCAGCAGCGACTCAGCATCAATATCCAGAGCGAACAGGTCTCGAATCGCATTCTGATACTCGTACCGAGTCAGCCGCCGAAACGTCCCTGTCCGCCCCGCCCACGGTCGCTCGGCATTGAGCCGATCCAGCTCCGCCTCCAGTTCCTTCAGCACCGCGAGATACTCATCTTCCGAAGGCCGCTCACTCCCCACCGGCGGCATCTGCCGAGCCCGCAGCTTCGCGACCACCTTCTCCCTGGCGACCGTGTCGGTAGCGACATCCGTCGCCACGAGCCCCTGCAACGAGAACCCGCCTTCCGGTTCCGTGTTGCCGTGGCAGTCCAGACAGAAGCGTTCGCGCATTGCCTTTGTCTGGCCCTCAGCGCAGGACATCTGCGGAAAAACGACAGGAGAAGCCAGGGAGCCAATCAGCAGAAAGAATGATCGAACGGACTTCATAGCCAACTTCGAGAGGGGACCGACAATCAGACCGGTGAGCGGGAAAGAGCCTGGAAAGGAGCAGTCTGGTCGAACCTGACGGGGGCACACAACAAACTCCGGGGCAAGCGTGAATACGTTACTTCTTGCCCAGCGCACGCTGCTGGCGGAAGAAGTCCTGCAGGAGGGCTCGGCAGTCTTCCTGAAGGACGCCGCCCAGAACGGTCGAGCGGTGGTTGAGGCGGTCGTCTTCGGTGATCTGGTAGAGCGTGTGGCAGGCGCCGCCTTTGGGGTCGGTCGTGCCGTAGACGACGGTCGGGATGCGGGCCTGGACGATCGCGCCGGCGCACATCGGACACGGCTCCAGCGTCACGTAGAGCGTGCAGTCCAGCAGTCGCCAGGAACCCAGCGTCTGAGCGGCCTGCGTGATCGCGATGATCTCGGCATGAGCCGTCGGGTCCTGCAGCGTCTCACGCTGATTGAACCCCATTCCGACAATCGACTCGCCGTGGACGATCACGGCTCCGACCGGCACTTCGTCAACCTCAAACGCCGCCCGAGCCTGATCCAGCGCCTGACGCATCCAGCGGTCGTGTACCTGCAAAGGGTTCTCGGGGGGAAACATCGAGGGGCTCTCGTTTCGTTTGGATGGTGGCAGTCGCAGGGCCGGGCAGGTTAGAACAATCTCCGTCTCAGATCTTCAGTTCGACCAGACAGGACTCAGCCATGGCGCAAAGCACTCGACGCGAATTTCTCAAATCAACCGCCGCGACTGTAATGGCTTCGGCCACGATCACCGGGGCTCCGGCGTTTCTGGGGGCGACCGACAAGGCCGGTGCGAAACCGGCGGTCGTCGGCGAGGGCGAGTTCACTTACGAATGCCATCACGGCTGGGGCGAGGTTCCTGAGCACGTCACCTGGGGCGACACGCATGGCGTCTGTGTCGACTCGCAGGGGCTGATCTACGTCAAGCACCGGCAGAAGACGAAGGAAGCAATGGACTCGATTGTCGTCTTCGATCCTGACGGCAAGTGCGTGCGATCATTCGGCAAGGAGCACCACGGGGGCGGGCACGGTATCGACATACGGAAGGAAGGCAACGAGGAATTCCTTTACCTGTCATGCATCCGCAAGGGCTACATCGCGAAGGCGACGCTTACCGGCGAGGAAGTCTGGCGGAAGGAGTTCCCTGTCGAGTGCGGCAAGTACAACGCGAAGAATCCGAAGTACGCCCCGACGAACATCTGCTTTGCTCCGGACGGCGGGTTTTACGTCGGCGACGGTTACGGCTCGCACTTCATCCATCAGTACGACCGCGACGCCAACTGGGTCCGCACCTGGGGCGGAGCTGGTAAAGAGCCAGGCAAGATGCAGACACCGCACGGCCTGTGGCTCGACGACCGCGGCGACGGTGAACCGACCATCGCCGTCTGTGACCGAGCCAACGCGCGGCTGCAGTACTTCTCACTGGACGGTAAGCATCTTAACTTTGTCGAAGGCCTCAGCTTTCCGGCGGACCTCGACCTGCAGGGCGACGTGCTGCTGTGTCCGGACCTGCACGCTCGGATCACGCTGCTCGACAAGAACAACAAGGTCATCACGCATCTGGGTTACGAGCAGTCGTGGACCGACCAGGTGCTGGGCAACAAGTTTGCGATGCGCAGCCAGCCGAACCGCTGGAAAGCCGGTCGCTTCATCCACCCACACGACGCCTGCTTCGACGCCAACGGAAACATCTACGTAGCCGAGTGGGTCCCGACCGGTCGAGTCAGCTTTCTGAAGAAGGTGAGCTGACGAACGTCGCCATCTCGAGTTAGCGGAACGACGGAAGCCGTCTGTAGCTACCGTCGCCAGACGGTGGGCCAGCCTCGAACAGCCCACGCTCTGGCGAGCGTAGCTACGGAGAAGCCTTCATCCGTCACTCGCTGAGGGCCTTTGTCAGGGGCTTGCCGTCGGCTCCGGGAATTTCGACGCCCAGCAGGCGGGCCATGGTCGGAGCGACGTCGATGCTCTGGACCTTGCCGAGTCGCGTGCCTTTGCGGATTCCGGCTCCGTGCAGGACCAGCGTGCCGAGCATGTCGGGCTGATCGGGCAGGAAGCCGTGAGTACCGCCGGGTGTCGAACGAGGCACGACGAGGTCGTCGCCGGTCTGAGTACCGGTGAAGCTGTAACCGGACTCAGCAGCCAGCCACAGGTCCGCACCATGCGGATCTTCAAGACGAGTCGGCTGGCCGATCTCACCGAACTGATCTGGAGTGAACACGGCCTGCACTCCTTCGACGGCGGCAAAGTCGGCACTCAACTGCTTGATGAGATCGGCGCGGCGGTCGTCATCGAGAATGTAAACCGCGCAACCGCCGCCCTGTGGGACGCAGATCGCTGTTTGCTTGCCGTCGCCCAGTAGCTCCCGCTTTCGCAGCACAACGTTCGGACGAATGTCGCGTGTGATCGGGAAGAACCCGTGATCGCTGGCGATGATCAGCGTCGTCCGGTCGCGCATCGGCGAGGCTTCGATCGCGTCGACCAGATCGCGGATGCGGTCATCACAGTAGCTGACCGACCAGTAGGCGTCTCCGGATCGCGGTCCGAACTTGTGCTGAGCGTGGTCGGCTTCGACCAGGTGAATCAGCAGCAGGTTGGGCGAGTGCTCTTTCAGCAGTTGAGCCGCCATGCGGACGTAGAGCCAGT